>NZ_CP018906.1:1500000-1800000 GCF_000785105.2 Lentilactobacillus curieae
ACGTTGCTAGCGCAGACGGAATCCTAGTTCCTGGTGGTTTTGGAGATCGTGGAATTGAAGGAATGATCACTTCAATTAAGTACGCTCGAGAAAATGACATTCCATTCCTAGGAATTTGCTTGGGAATGCAAATGGCAAGCGTTGAGTATGCTCGTGATGTTTTGGGCTATGCTGATGCAAACTCAACCGAAATGAACCCTAACACTGAACATAAGGTAATTGACCTAATGGCCGACCAAGAAGATGTTTCTGATATGGGTGGTACGCAACGTTTAGGTGCATATCCTTGCAAGCTTAAACCAGGTACTAAGGCAGCTGCCGCTTATGACAATGCTGCTGAAATTTCAGAGCGTCACCGTCACCGTTATGAATTTAACAATGCGTTCCGTGAAGAGATGGAACAGCACGGCTTGGTATTTTCAGGAACATCACCTGACAATCATTTAGTTGAAGTTATTGAAATTCCAACGAACAAATTCTTCGTTGCTGCTCAATATCATCCAGAATTCCTTTCAAGACCTAACCGTCCTGAAGGATTATTCAGAGATTTTGTTGCTGCTGCAAATGATCGTTACCTTGCAAACGAAAACTAATCTTTAAAAACAGCCCCGATTTTAGCTACTTAAAATCGAGGCTGTTTTTTTACATATCTATATTAATTACGGTTTTGGTTTAAATTACGTGATTGTGTGAACAACAATTTGTATAATTCAGTCGTAGGTGTTGTATTTTGCCATTTTTTTTTATAAGATATTTCTTGGCATGTATTTGCCTGAAATAAGAAATGAGGAAGTTTACGATGAGTAAATTAATTATCAATGGGGGAAAGAAGCTAACCGGTGAAATTACGATTGGCGGTGCAAAAAATAGCACCGTTGCGTTAATTCCAGCTGCCATTTTAGCAGACACACCTGTTAGTTTTGATTCGGTACCAGACATCTTGGATGTCCACAATTTGATGGTCATTCTTGAGTCTATGAACGTATCGTCTGACTTCCACGATGATGTGCTAAACATCGACCCAACAAATATCGTGGAGGCTCCCTTACCAAGTAAAGCAATTAAAAGCCTGCGTGCATCGTATTACTTTATGGGTGCGCTGCTGGGTAAATTCCACCGAGCTACCGTAAGCTTTCCCGGTGGAGATAATATTGGTCCACGACCAATTGATCAGCATATTAAAGCATTTGAAGCTCTCGGTGCTAATGTCACCGATGAGAATGGTACTGTAACAATTACAACAGACGAATCAGGACTTCACGGAGCCCAAATCTTTCTGGACGTGGTTTCAGTTGGGGCGACAATCAATGCAATTCTCGCTGCCGTAAAGGCTAAGGGAACTACCGTCATTGGTAACGCTGCTAAGGAACCTGAAATAATTGATATTGCTACTTTCCTAAATAACATGGGTGCTAATATTCGTGGTGCAGGAACAGATGTAATCCGAATTGAGGGAGTTGATTCCCTAGTTGCCAAGAATACTCACACGATTATTCCTGATAGAATTGAGGCCGGTACATACCTTTCTCTAGCGGCAGCCGCAGGTGATGGGATTACGATTACCAACGTTATTCCTGAGCATTTAGAGGCCTTTGTAGCTAAACTAGAGGAGTTGGGTGTGAACTTAAAGGTTAACGAAGACAGTATCTTTGTTGGCCCTTCAGATACTTTGAGACCAATTCAGGTTAAAACAATGCCATATCCTGGATTCGCGACTGACTTGCAGCAACCACTGACCCCATTGCTTTTTAAGGCAAAGGGGAGAAGTGTCATTATTGATACGATTTATCCTAAGCGAGTTAAGCATATTTCAGAGCTGGTTAAATTGGGCGGTAACATTAAGTCTGAGGATATCGAAGAGGGCATTATTGTCGTTGATACCTCCAATGACTTACACGGAACCACAGTTTCCGCTGGAGAGATTCGTGCGGGAGCCTCATTATTGATTACGGGATTAATGGCGGATGGTGAGACCGAAATCGACGAAGCTGACAACATTCTTCGTGGATACGGTAGCATCGTTGATAAGCTTACTGCTGTCGGTGCTGATTTAAAATTAGTTAGCGACTAATTATTTCTGTAATTTTCATATTGAACCAAGTTTTAAATTATGTTAAACTAACAAAGTTGACTAATCGATAATCTCTGGGTCATCACATTGGTTCAGGGCAAAGGAGCGATATATTATGAAACAAGGAATTCATCCAGATTACCACAAAGTTGTATTTCAAGATTCAAGTACTGGCTACAAGTTTATGTCAAGTTCTACTAAGGGCTCAGACGAAACTATTGAATGGGAAGATGGCAACACTTATCCATTGATTCGTGTTGAAATTTCATCTGATTCACATCCTTTCTACACTGGTAAGCAAAAGTTTACTCAAGCAGATGGTGCTGTGGACCGATTCAACAAAAAGTACGGTCTTTCAAACAACTAACAAAGATGCGAGGCTTTTGCCTCGTTTTTTTGTTGCCAAAAAAACCAGCTTAACTTGGATTCAAACTTGAATCGGGCTAAGCTGGTTTTTAGTTTATGCGCTACGTCTCATAGCTTTTGTGTTGGTGTAAACCATTGCTAGGTTAATGACAACCAGCAATGCGGTTGAAATGAACACACCAGAATAGTCAAACGATGATGAGACCACTGAACCAATCATTGGGCCAGCAACGTTTCCCATTGCTTGAAATGATTGATTCCAACTAAATATTCGGCCAGTAACGTGTGGCGGAGTGTTCTTAGTTAATATGGTTTGAACGGCAGGAAGCATTGAAGCGTTCGAAACGCCAATCATGAATCGAAGGCCGATTAATTGCCAGACGTTTGTTACAAATGCCATTGGAATGTATACAATGATTGCCAAGGCAAAACCAAACATCAATATTTTATCTGAGCCGATTCTATCCCCGACTCGGCCAAGCGCGGGAGCAGCAAACAGGGTAGCGATTCCTGGAATGGCAGCTACAACTCCACTGAAGAAGGTTGTCTGCGGACTGTTATGCATGATTTCCCGGACATATAATGCTAAAATTGGTGCTATAGAATTGTTAGCAGCCTGGATGATCATTGTCGTGATAAACATTCCAAAAACTAGCTGAGAGTTGTTAAGTGATTTGATTACGCCTCTGGTGGTCATCATAGCTTCCTTTTGAACTGGTTCAAAGTTTTCGTGAACCAAGAAGGTGGTTACCAAGAAGACGACAACGAACAGCAACCCAGTAATCATAAACGTAAGCCGGTAACTGAAAATTGATGCTAGGGTTCCACCAAGTAGTGGCCCAAGTAAAGTTCCCGAAACGTTTCCAGTAACCAGTGTTCCGAGTGCTTGACCGGACTGATTCTTAGGTACTTGAGTGGCAATCAGAGCGTTAGCGTTGCTAATGTATCCTGAGAACACTCCTTGAATAAGTCTGTAAGCAACTAGTTGCCAAACGTTGGTTGCAGTTCCCATTAAGAAGAATACCAATGCTAACCCAGCCGACGCCCGAACCAACATTAGTTTACGTCCAGTTTTGTCTGCTAGTTTTCCCCATAAGGGTGACACGATAGCGGTCATGAAGTAACTTGCAGCAAATGCTAAGCCACTATAAAGACTAAGTTGTCCCTTTGTGAAGTGGCCCATCGTGTCTACGTATAGGGATAAGAATGGCATGACTTCTGAAAAGCCAATCCCGGCCATAAACGTTCCAAACCACAGAACGATTAAGTTTTGTTTCCATGAAAATTTTTTTGCCAAAAAGGTCTTCCCTTCAATAAAAATTCGGAGTTTTAAAAATGAAATCAAATAAAGCTTTAAAAATTATTATTACGTTGGGGCTGGTAATCCTCATGGTCATTTCTTTATTGCTGATATTTAATCGGCAAGTTAAAAACCAGTTGATTCGCACTTATCAGCCAACAGTTTCCCGTAGTTCTGTAATTAAAAATGAAAGATTACTTGATAAAAATAAACACACATCTAGTAAGTCTAACGCAGGTACCACAAAACAAGCAAGCACAAAAAAGTCCCCCAAAATGCCAAAGGGTGTTAGCTTTAATTTCAGCAAGGTTAAGTCTTTAGATGTCCAAACTGCAGTTGGGGCAAGAATGAATGCTAGCCAGGTACGGAATGTCGGCCAGATCATGATTCCTCAATCAGGCCTCCATCTACCAATTGGATTAGGAGTTTCAAACACTACCCTAGCTTTAGCCGCCGGAACGATGCGACCAAATCAAAAAATGGGGGAGGGGAATTATCCCCTTGCAGGTCACCACATGGTAAATCATGACATTTTGTTTGGGCCACTATATTACCGGACAAAAGTCGGCCAAAGTATCTACTTAACTGATATGAAGTATATATATCGGTACGTCGCTTATCAAAAGAAGTTTATTTCGGCATACCACGTCTCGGTGATTAACCAAACAAAAAAGCCAATTCTTACACTCATCACTTGTGATAAGATCGGTAAGAATCGGCTAATGGTCAGGGGCAAGTATCAAGCAAAGGTCTTGCTCAAGGATGCCCCAACTAGATTAAAACGGGCGTTCGAACATCCACAGTACAATTAATGTCTTTGCTTAATGTAGTTCATCCATTCGGGAAGAGCTTCAGAAAGTTGCTTATATGTTCTATCGAAGCGGTGATCATACCAAGGATCAGGGATATCTTCTCCTTTTTGGTCAGATAGGATATCTAAACAAAGGTGGATTTTTGATTGGTCCTCTTCGGGGGCCATTTTTTTTAGTGATTGGATATTTTGGCTATCCATCCCAATGATTAAGTCCGCCCATTTAAAATCATCTTGATTAACTGGGCGGCTAACTTGCCCAGCCATTGACATTCCGTACTTTGCTAATTCTGCGACTGCACCAGGGTGGGGTGGATTTCCCTGTTCATAACTACTAGTACCAGCAGATTCCACGTTGATTTCGCCAGTCATTGATTGATCTTCTACCATCTGTTTGAACATGGTTTCAGCCATCTGTGAGCGACAGATGTTTCCTAAACATACGAATAAAATATTAGTCATTATTACACCTCGAGTTTTCAGTAAAGTATATGTTACCAATCTCGTTGTCAAATCGCAAATTTCTTGAATGTTTTCAGAGTTTATTCACACAATGTTTTTTATAAAGTGTACAATTAAAATAGATTATTAAATGGGGTAAGGGATAAACAATGAAGGGTAATTATCTATTTATAAATTCAAATCCGCTAGCTAATATGGTCCTTTCTTACGGGATCACTGGCGCTGACTTTTTGAACGGAATTGATGATATTCCAGATAATGTCCTGTTGCTGGATAACAACGTTGAGTCAGCCAATGGTTTTAATTCACACTCAAAATTTAACCTGATAAATGGGTCTGGTGATGTTCGTAGGTACATATTGCGTGAGCCTAACAGAGTAAAGAAATTTGTTGATTTTGAGTCTGAAGATAGCCTAAATAGCTTAAACCCTTTTGAGATTGCTGAGTTGCTGTACCTTGCACACATGCATACTCCCATGGGCAGGCCGTACTCATCAAAGTTAGTGAACCGGTACATTTATCTAAGTAAAGGTGATGGGTTGATGAGAACCTATTATCGAAAGTTTTCTGAGTTTAACCACATCCTAGAGATTGCTATTAAACGCAAGCTGCGGGAAATTCATAACTCCCGTAGAGTTTTTTTACGTCCATTAGCCATAAAGGATTTGGAAAAATCAATGTTAATTGATTTAGTGAGCAAGGGCGGGGATGGACTATTCATCGACTTTGAGGGACTTGTTGAGAAACACAAGACTTATCCAATCCCATTGAGGATTCTCAATAATCCTGATGGGTCGTCAGTTGTCCTAAAGACCTCACAAGTTAAGGAAAATACTAGGCAAGTGGGAACGTTAACTTATAATTTGAAGACTTCTGAATGGCATCTTCAGTGGATTGATGATGAAGACTTATTATAGGGTGTGGTATTATCTTTAAAGACAACAAATTAGGAGATAACTTATGAAGATGACAATTGCGGAGATTGCACAGGCAATCAATGCTGATACCTCATTACTTTCTGAGGATAATTTAAATAAGGAAATTACGAGCGTTGACTTTGATAGTCGCAACATTCAACAGGACGGTCTTTTCATTCCGCTTAAAGGAGAAAAGGACGGCCATAATTACATTGAAAGCGCTGCTGCTAACGGAGCTGGGGCTACTTTATTTGCTAAAGATCATCAAGATCAGTTACCAGTCGCCATTCCAGCACTACTTGTTGACGATCCTTTGAAATCTTTTCAAGAGCTTAGCAAGTACTACCTACAAAAAATTAATCCGCGAGTAATTGCGGTAACTGGTAGTAATGGTAAGACCACTACCAAAGATATGGCTGCATCAATAATGAGCGCTGGCTTTAACGTGGTCAAAACTCACGATAATTTCAATAATGAAATTGGGGTTCCATATACTTTATTACAAATGGAATCTAACACTGAATTTTTGGTCGTGGAATTAGGTATGGATAGACCGATGCAACTTGATTTTTTGAGTAAGTTGGTTGAACCAGACGTTGCCATTATCACGATGATTGGTGAAGCACATATTGAGTTCTTTAAAACTCGGGATAAGATTGCTGATGCAAAGATGGAAATTACCCATGGGCTTAAAGAAGACGGTATCTTCATTTACGATGGTGATGAACCATTACTTCAAGAGCGAGCAAGGGACCTTAGTTTTACCAAGATGACCTTTGGTCGTAATGAAAATAATGATGCATACTCTACTTCAGTTGATGTAGAAAAGTACGAAACCAAGTTCAAGACTAACTTGTGGCCCGATCAAGAGATGACAATTCCACTGATTGGTGATTACAATGTTAACAATGCTTTGGCAGCAATTTTGGTTGGTAAGATCTTTAGAATCCACGAACAACTGATTTGTAAACAACTTGCAAACGTCGAACTTACCAAAAATCGGACCGAGTGGCTAAAGGGAAAACTAGGTGAATCAATTCTTAGTGACGTCTATAACTCCAACCCTACTGCTGCTTTAGAAGTTTTACGGACGTTTAATGGGACTCAAGTTGATGGACGGAGAATTATTGTCCTAGGAGACATGCTTGAACTTGGTGAGCAGTCACTTAAGATGCATGCTTCCTTAGCTAGAGAAATTTCTGTAGACAAAGACGACCAAGTATACTTAATTGGTAGTGACATTAACGCTTTGGCTGATACTTTGGAACCTGAATATGACAGCACGCGCTTACACGTTTACCCAAAGGAAAAGTTGGCTGAGTTAGCCAATGACCTGGCTGTAGATATGCAACCAAATGACACAGTGTTATTAAAAGCTAGTCACGGAATTCATTTAGAACAAGTGGTTGCTAAATTGATCGATTAAAAAGGGGAGAATGGCTGAACAACGGTCATTCTCTTTATTTGGTTGCGTACAGCTAATGAATGTAGTACACTTGTACAGTTATTTTATTTGAGAATTTCGGTCAAACCATGAACGGTACCTGGAAAACGGATTTTTTCCTAGTTTATGGTGGTACCCTGATGTTTCATAATTTTAGGAGGAAACATATTTGAAGTTTAGTGAATTAGGATTGTCAGATAGCTTATTGTCTGCTATCTCAAGTAGTGGTTTTGAAGAAGCCACTCCAATCCAAGCCGAAACCATTCCGATGGTTCTACAAGGTAAGGATGTTATTGGTCAAGCCCAAACAGGAACTGGAAAGACAGCGGCCTTTGGACTACCAATCTTACAAAATGTTGATTTAAACAGTAAAGATATCCAGGCATTGGTGATTTCACCAACCCGGGAACTAGCAATTCAAACCCAAGAGGAATTATATCGTCTTGGAAAAGATGAAAAGGCTAAGGTTCAGGCTGTTTATGGTGGTGCCGATATTCGTCGCCAAATTAACAACTTAAAGAATCATCCACAAATCGTCGTTGGTACTCCAGGACGGATTTTGGATCACATTAGCCGTCATACACTCAAGCTAGAGAATTTGAAGTTCCTAGTTCTTGACGAAGCCGACGAAATGTTGAACATGGGATTCCTTGAAGATATTGAATCAATCATCAAGCAAACTCCTGCTGAAAGACAAACCCTTTTGTTCTCAGCAACAATGCCACCAGCAATCAAGCGGGTTGGGGTTCAGTTTATGAAGGATCCTCATCACGTTAAAATCAAGGCTAAGGAATTGACCACTGATTTAATTGATCAATACTACGTTCGGGTTAAAGAATACGAGAAGTTTGATACAATGACTCGCTTCTTTGACGTTCAAGATCCAGAAGTAACAATCGTGTTCGGTCGGACTAAGCGCCGGGTAGACGAAGTTTCTAAAGGACTTGAAGCTCGTGGCTACAAGGCCGCTGGTCTTCATGGTGATTTAACTCAATCACGCAGAACTCAAATCATGAACGAATTTAAAAAGGGTAAGATTGATATTTTAGTTGCGACTGACGTTGCTGCTCGAGGAATTGATATTTCTGGAGTTACTCATGTCTATAACTACGATATTCCATCTGATCCAGATAGTTATGTTCATAGAGTTGGTAGAACTGGCCGTGCCGGCCAACACGGAGTTTCAGTAACCTTTGCAACTCCAAACGAAATGGACTACCTTCGTGAAATTGAAAAGCTTACTAAGGTGAGAATGTTGCCTTTGAAGCCACCAACAGAAGAAGAAGCATTTGTTGGTCAAATGAATGCTGCTGAATCAGAAATTGGTGATCTGATTCAAAAGACCAACACTGACAAGTATGCTGACATGGCTAACAAGTTGCTTGACGAGTACGAAGCTACTGACCTTGTTGCAGCACTGTTGAACGAGACAACTCGTGACAATGTTAAGGTTAAGATCACACCAGAACGTCCACTATCACGTGGTGGTCGTTCACGTCGCGGAGGCGGTGGACATGGTCGTGGCGGTCACGGTGGTTCTAGAAATAGAAATGATTCCCGTGGTGGTCATCGTGGTAATGGCGGCAGTCGTGGCGGTTGGAGCAAGCGCTCATCAGACCGTAACAAGAAAAACGGCGGCAGTCGACGTGATGGCGGTAAACGCGAAGGCGGAAACCGTAGTTCTGACAAAAAGAAGAACTTTACCATTAAAAACAGTTAATTAAAAAAGTTTCAGTTCATTTAGAACTGAAACTTTTTTTATGCCCAAAATGCGATTCAACCAACGGTGAATTATTTTCACCATCACGGATGACTACTGCCACATACCGTTGCGGTTATCTGTGGTATCATATAATGTGACTTTTAATTGAAGAGGATAAAAATATGATTGCAGGAATTGGAATTGACATTACAGAAATTAGCAGGGTTAAAAAAGCGCTTGATAAAAACCCAAATTTTTTACAGCGCACATTGACGCCCGAAGAAATTGAGGCATTACCGCAATTGTCTGAAAAGCGAAAGCTAGAGTTTCTAGCTGGACGTTTTTCAGCTAAGGAGGCTTACTCAAAAGCTATGGGGTCTGGCTTGGGGTCAACGGTTTCTTTTCAAGACCTCACAATCTTAAATAATGAGTTAGGAAAACCAATCTTGAAACAGCATCCGTTTGATGGAGCGGCTCACCTTTCAATTTCTCATACAGATACCTTAGTAATGACGGAAGTAATTTTGGAAAAAAGGGGATAATTCGAAATGGTAGTTTCAATGATGAGAAACAGCCAGGTAATTATTAATCAGCAGGCGATTTTTGATAATGTAGCCAATTCTCGCCAACAGTTAGATTCAAAATCAGATTTATTTGTAGTTGTTAAAGCTAATGGATATGGTCACGGGGCAGTCCAAGTGGCTAATGTTGCTAAAAAAGCTGGGGCAACGGGTTTTTGCGTGGCATTAATTGATGAAGCGATGGAATTGCGTGAAGCAGGAATTCTCGAACCAATTTTGGTACTAGGAATTTCAGATCCACAGTGGGCTCCAGTTGCGGCTGAGAACAATATCTCATTAACGATTTCTTCGCCTGAGTGGGTAAAACAGGCGCAATCAATTTTAAGTGTTGCAAGGTGTGACTCGAAGTTGAAAATTCACGTAGCATTGGATACCGGAATGGGGAGAATTGGATTCCAAACTCCAGAAGAATTGCAATCAGCCTTGAAGGTTATCAATGAATCAGCTGGCCAAATCGAGTTTGAAGGAATCTTCACTCATTTCGCTACTGCTGATGAACCTGATGATGCTTATTTTAAACAGCAATATGATAAGTTTAATGCATTTATGGATGTAGTTGAAAGCCGGCCAAAATACGTTCACGTTGCCAATTCAGCAACTAGCCTTTGGCATAAAATTTGTGGAGGTAACATGATTCGATTAGGGATTGCTGCCTATGGATTAAACCCTTCACAACGCGCCATAACTGAATTACCATATAACTTGGAGCCAGCTTTAAGTTTGGAGTCAAGCTTAATTCACGTTAAAGAGGTCAAAGCTGGTACTCATATTGGGTATGGGGCAACTTACGAGGCCAAACAAGACGAGTGGATTGGTACGGTTCCAATTGGGTATGCTGATGGGATTGCTCGGAAACTTCAAGGCTTTTCTGTCCTTGTTAACGGCCATCGGTGTGAAATTGTTGGTCGGGTATGCATGGATCAAATTATGATTCGCCTTGATCGTCAATATAATTATGGGACTAAGGTGGTTATCATTGGTAAATCAGGCGATGAGCAGAATACCGCTGAAGATTTGGCTGAGTACATTGGCACAATTAATTACGAAGTAATTTGTGGGCTTCAACCGCGTTTAAAGCGAGTGTACGTATAATTTGTAATGCACGACTAAATAATTCATGGTATATTAGTAGTCAAAGACGAAAAAATAGGGGACATTGCTATGGAAAAAGCCGTCAAAAGCAGTATTCATTTTTCACTAACGGTAAACGATCAAATCGCACACAGGTTAAGTGATTTCTGTCGTCATGTGGGAGTTTCACAAACCACGGCAGTAAACATTGCCATAAACTATTTTTTTGATGATCCGAAACTGATTCATTCTTTAATGGATGGGTATCGTGAGATGGGTAGCTTGAATCGTGAGATCACTCATGATTTCTTAGCTAGCGAGGACGATGCGGAACTCCACCTTGCTCAGTATCGGAAAAATACGATCTACAACTATTTTGAATAAATAGTTATAGTCGTTTGGGGGGTTAAATAATGGCTGACGTTTTGTTTAAACGTGGAGACATTTTTTACGCTGATCTCTCGCCAGTAATTGGTTCTGAGCAGGGGGGAATGAGACCAGTGTTAATTGTTCAAAATGATATTGGTAATCACTATAGTCCGACGGTAATTGTTTCGGCGATTACTGCGAGAATTTCGAAGCCAAAGATGCCAACTCACGTTGGAATTAAGGCGGGGGACGGGATTGAGCGCGACTCAGTGATTTTACTGGAACAGATTAGAACCATTGATAAGCAACGCTTGAAGGACAAAGTGACGCATTTAAATCCTGCAATTATGACTAAGGTTGATAAAGCAATCAAAATTAGTTTAGGAATTGCAGATAAGTAGTCCTTTAAGTTAGCTGTACATAAAAATGGGGTCACGGAGTGATTTAACTCTGTGAAATGCTACGTTTAAATTACATTAAAAAATAGGAGTTGAGGATAAAATCCTCAGCTCCTATTTTAGGTTTAATTAAATTCCGTCTTCTTCTTGTAAGTTTTCGACTTCCGGTACGCGGAATTCTTTTCTTTCCAAAGCAGCGATAATTCTGTTTAGTCGATCTTGATCAACGTCTGCTGGTAAGGTAAACATGATTCTGTGGACAAGTTCGCCTTCTTGGGCATCCAAGGAGATTACACTTGCAATTGCGGTGTACTTGGTAATGATTTTAGCAATTTCTTCCAAGTCCCCACGCTCACCACTGGCAACAACAGTTAGTACGTAACTACCAACGTTAACGTTCCATGATTGAGAAAGCATATCAAGTAATCGTGTATGGGTCACAATTCCGTAAAAGTTATTTCTTTCATCAAGGACTGCAATAAATGGTAAGTCTTTAATTGAGAAAAATACTTGGAAGAACGCTGAGTTCACGTTGATGAACTTAGTTGCGTTTTTCAATAGAGTGGTTACAGGTAGTGTCATGTCGCCGCCACGAGATTTGTGACGGTAAATGTGCATTTTGTAAATGTTACCTCTGAAAATTGTTCCAGTTTCGTCAAGAATTGGCACACAACGATATCCAGAATCTTCCAAAATTGTGAGAGCTTCCTCAAGGGTGGCACTTTCCTTAACAGTGACGAGACGTTCTTTTGGCTTAACTAGGCTTTTTAATAGCATGAACATTCCTCCAGATTATGAATATTATGTGTTTATCATACCATACCCGCCAAATTAAGTTCGGCACAAAGGGGAAAATTAAAATTGAAGACACAAAAAAAGTCGCCGAGGCGACCTTTTGAGTTTAAACCAAGAATTATAGTTGAGCCATACCGTCTGCAGTAGTCTTTTGAAGAGTTTCTGCTGACTTTCTCATAGCTTCTTTTTCTTCATCGTTTAATGGAACTTCGATAACTTCAGCAATCCCTGAAGCGTTAACGATTGCTGGGGCACCGATGTAAACATCGTTCAATCCGTATTGGCCGTCCATTGGTGCACCAACAGGAAGAACAGTGTTTTCATCACGAAGAACAGCCTTTGAAATTCTCATAAGGGCAGTTGCAACACCATAGAAGGTTGCACCCTTACGGTTAATGATTTCGTAAGCCTTGTGACGAGTTTCGTCTTCGATTTGGTGAAGGTCATCCATTGATAAACCAGCGCGCTTTGCACGTTCGATCAATGATTCGCCACCAACTGTTGCTGAAGCGTAAGCAGCAAATTCTGAATCACCATGTTCACCCATAATGTAAGCGTTGATTGATTGTGGGTTAACGTTAAGTTTCTTACCCAAAGCAACTTGTAGTCTTGAAGTATCCAATGAAGTACCACTACCGAATACTTTGTTCTTAGGAAATCCTGAGAATTTTTGAGCAGCGTAAGTCAAGATATCAACTGGGTTAGCAGCAACTAAAATTACACCCTTGAATCCTGAACCAACCAATGGTTTGATGATTGATTGCATAATCTTAAGGTTCTTGTTAACAAGATCCAAACGAGTTTCGCCTGGCTTTTGAGGTGCACCAGCTGTAATAACAGCTAAGTCAGCATCTGCACAGTCTGAGTAGTCACCTGAGAAGATGTGCTTTGGTGAAGTGAATACTTGAGCATCCTCAAGGTCAAGTGCGTCACCTTCAGTACGTTCTTTCACAACATCAACAATTACAAATTCTTCAGCTAGTCCTTGGTGCATCATTGCGTATGCGAATGATGAACCAACAGCACCATCACCGATTAAAGCAACTTTTTGGCGATCTAAAGTCAAATTGATCATCTCCTATAAAATTTTCTGAATCCAAGGACATTATACCATAGGAATGTTGCTAAATTCACAATCAATTGATGGTTAGTGTTGGTTATTTTAAAAAAGGTGACGAAGCTGCTGTTAAAATTGGCGATTAGAAAATTATGGTATAATTTACTGGATATTTAAAGAGGCAAGCTGAACATTAATTTGTTCAGCCTTTTGTGTTGTCAGAAAGAAAGAGGAACAAAAAATGAAACTCATCGTCGGACTAGGAAATATTGGTCCCCAATACACCGGGACGCGTCACAATACTGGATTTATGGTCGTGGAAGAATTTGCAAAGCGACACGACATTCAAATTACAACTAGAAAAATGGATTCAAAGTACGGAACGGGCTTTATCGGAACTGAAAAAATCATGGTAGTTGAGCCAACTACCTTTATGAATGAGTCCGGTCGGGCAGTTGCCCAACTACAAAATTACTTTGACGTTGATGTGGATGATATTATTGTCGTTCATGATGACATGGATTTACCTGTTGGTAAAATCCGGATTCGCAATACCGGGTCTGCTGGTGGTCATAACGGAATCAAGAGCATTATAAACTCAATTGGAACTCGTGATTTTGCCAGAATTAAGGTTGGAATTGCTCATCCACAAAAGAAAAAGGTTGTCGACTATGTGCTTGGAAAGTTTTCTAAGGAGCAGTTGCCAGACTTTTTAAATGCACAAGACAGAGCCGCCAGTGCAATTGAAGATTGGATTGCTGGTAGTACAATTCCAGAATTGGAAAACAAATTTAATTAGGTAGTTGAGAGAGGAAGATATAGATGAAACTAGATCATCTATTTGATCAGGTTACCGAATTTAATAATGTAATCACCAATGCAAAGCCAGGTTCTAGGCAGCTAGTTACGGGGTTGAATGGTTCATCTAAAACGGTCTTTATTAATGGAATCTATAAAAATTTAACGCGGCCAATGGTAATCGTGACTGATACGCTGGCTCATGCTGATCAATTGACTGCCGATTTGGCTAACTTAATCGCTGAGGACCAGCTATTTGAGTTTCCAGTGGAAGAAATAGGTGCTAGTGAATTAGCAACTAGTTCTCCTGAATATAAATCACTCAGGGTGTTAGCCTTAAATAAGCTAGCTTCTGGTGAACCGGCCGTGATTGTTACCTCAACGTCAGGGATTAGGCGGATTTTACCGACAAGAGAACAGTTTGCGAGTGCCCACTTGAAGATTTCTTTAGGCGATGAATTCAACTTAGCTGACTTAAAGATACAACTACACCAAATGGGATATTCGATGCAGAAGATGGTTGCTGCCCCGGGGGAGTTTTCAATCCGAGGTTCGATCGTCGATATCTATCCTCTTAGTGATGACAACCCTGTTCGAATTGACTTCTTTGATACTGAGGTTGATTCAATGAGAAGCTTCAACGTTGCTGACCAAAGAAGTATTGAAAATGTTGAAAGTAGTGAAATTCTTCCTGCTAGCGACTTACTAATGACTTCGGAACAGCGTCAGAATTTGGTTGAAAAACTTCAGCAAAGCTTGGCAACTGTCAGTGATGATTTGGATGATGAAGCTGCCAAAACCTTGTCTGACAGTTTAGGAGTTAAAATTACTGACTTGCAAAATGGTTTGAATGATCCTTATTGGTTATTATTTTCCAGGATGATGTACGCTGAGCGGACGTCAATTTTGGACTATCTAGGCGAAAACGGAATCGTGCTGTACGATGAGTATTCCAAATTAACCGAAACCAATAAACAGTTACTTAGTGACGAAGAGGATTGGTTATCAGATAAGGCAGCTAACCATGAAATTCTGCCTGGATTTGAATACACCAATGACTTTAAAGCGGTCTTTAAAGCTGACAAACATGCCAGCGTTTTGTTTTCCTTATTCAAAAAAGGGTTGACTAACTTAAAGTTTACCCAACTCAGTCAGTTGAACACCCGACCGATGCAACAATTCTTCTCCTCAATGCCAATGCTTAAGGGTGAAGTTGACCGCTGGACGAAGGGAAATACTACTGTCGTCATGATGGTTCAGGATCAAAACCGACTAGAAAAAGTAGCTAATACATTAGCCGATTTTGGAATCACTGTAACGGTGACGAGCCCAACTAAAATCATTGAAGGCCAAGCACAACTGATTGCTAATGGTCTGGATAATGGTTTTGAGTTGCCACAAAATAAACTGGCAGTTATTACTGAACGTGAATTATTCCAGAAAGTTACCAAAAAACGGCGGAAGATGACCACGTTTAATAATGCCGAGCGAATTAAGAGCTATACAGATTTAAAGCCGGGTGATTTTGTTGTCCACGTTAACCACGGGATTGGTCGCTACGAAGGTATGAAGACCATGGAAGTTGATGGAAAACACCAGGATTATTTAACCATTACCTATAAAGACAATGCGCAATTATTCATTCCGGTTTCGCAACTAAACTTAATTCAGAAATATGTTTCTTCTGAAGATAAACACCCACGTATCAATAAGCTTGGTGGTAGTGAGTGGGCAAAGACAAAGCAAAAAGTTGCCAGCAAGATTGAAGACATTGCTGATGACTTGATTGAATTGTATGCCAAACGAAGTGTTCAAAAGGGATATGCATATCCAAAAGATGATTCACTGCAGCATGACTTTGAAGATGAATTTCCATACAATGAGACTCCTGATCAGTTAAGAAGTGCCCAGGAAATTAAGCGTGATATGGAGGCTTCCCGTCCAATGGATCGATTATTGGTTGGGGATGTTGGTTATGGTAAGACCGAAGTTGCACTACGGGCGGCTTTTAAAGCAATCGAAGTTGGTAAGCAGGTAGCATTCTTGGTGCCAACAACAATTTTAGCTCAGCAACATTTTGAAACCATGACGGACCGATTCTCTGAGTATCCAATCACCATTAAGGTGTTATCAAGATTCCAGACAAAGGCTGAAATGAAGGAAACTATTGCTGGATTGAAGGATGGTTCAGTCGATGTAGTAGTTGGAACTCACAGGATTTTATCTAAAGACGTCGGGTTTAAGGACTTGGGACTGCTGATCATTGACGAAGAGCAACGTTTTGGGGTTAAGCACAAAGAGCGTATCAAGGAATTAAGAAGCAACGTTGACGTGTTAACCTTGACGGCGACACCAATTCCAAGAACATTGAATATGTCGATGATGGGAATTCGTGATTTATCTGTAATTGAGACGCCACCAGCAAACCGGTACCCAATTCAAACCTATGTAATGGAACAAAACGCTGGGGCAATTAGGGATGCAATCGACCGGGAGATGGCCAGGGGAGGCCAGGTATTTTACCTTCACAACCGGGTTGATGATATTGAGAAGACGGTGGCGGATCTAGAAGAACTTGCCCCCGATGCCAGAATTGGTTACATTCACGGCAAAATGACTGAGAACCAATTAGAAAATGTTTTGTACGAATTTATTAACGGTGAATATGATGTTTTGGTCACAACGACAATTATTGAAACCGGAGTTGATATTCCAAACGTGAATACGTTGTTTGTGGAGAACGCTGATCGAATGGGACTTTCGCAACTTTACCAACTTCGTGGCCGAATTGGCCGAAGTAGTCGGGTTGCTTATGCTTACTTTATGTACCAACCCAATAAGTCTTTGACCGAGGTTGGCGAAAAAAGGTTGGAGGCCATTCGTGATTTCACAGAGTTGGGTTCAGGATTTAAGATAGCAATGCGGGACCTATCAATTCGTGGAGCTGGGAATCTCCTTGGAAAACAGCAACATGGATTTGTGGATTCAGTGGGGTATGACTTATATACTCAGATGCTATCCGATGCAGTTGCTAAGAAACGTGGTAAGGAAGTTACCCAAACGACTGATTCAGTTATTGAAATGGATATTGAAGCCTATCTACCAACGGAATACATTGATGATGGGCAGCAAAAAATTGAATTATATAAGCGGATTCGTCAAGCAGAAAACAAGGCGCAAATCGATGAAATTACAGATGATTTGATCGACCGTTTTGGCGATTATCCAGAACCAGTTGCCAACTTGCTTAAAGTGTCTGAAATTAAGTTAAATGCTGACTTTGATTTAATTGAAAAGGTGCAAAGGAAGTCTCATAATTTGACTCTGACCTTTTCTAAATTAGCTGACACAGAATTTGAAAGTAAAGACTTGTTAAAAGCGATTGCTGAAACGAAATTCCGTGCTACTATCAATTCAGCGGAGAAAAAGTATCAAATTAAATTAGTGATTCAAAATAACATGACCGACTGGCTCGATCAATTGATCAAGTTATTGGTAGAGCTAGCAAAAATCCGCCAAGAAAAATCAGCAGATGGGGAAAAGCAGAATGAATGAAAATTCTAAACGAAATGCCTTAGTAAAGGGGACAGCGCTGCTAACGATTGCATCGCTAGTTGCTAAGATTTTGAGTGCTGTTTATAGAATTCCATTTCAAAATATGGTGGGTAACGTTGGCTTTTATGTATACCAACAAGTCTATCCAATATACGGAATCGCAATGACATTTGCTCTGTCAGGGTTACCAGTCTTTATTTCTAAGTTGGTGGTCGACTCAAAGTCAGAGGCGGACAAATTAAATGTCGTTCATCACATTCAGCAATCATTGATGATTTCATGCGTGATAATTTTTATAGGGCTCCAGATTGGTGCTCAGCAAATTGCTTTTTGGATGAATGACGGTCGGTTATCCCCAGTAATTGCTTCAGTTTCGTGGATGTTTTTAATTGTCCCGTTTTTGGCAAGCTGGCGTGGCTATTTCCAGGGTCATTACATGATGAAACCAACTGCGTATTCGCAGGTGTTGGAGCAATTTATTCGCGTGTCAGTAATCCTTGTGGTTGCGTATTTGTCAGTAAAGATGGGGATGGAACCCCACCGGATGGGACAATTTGCAATGCTATCAGCTCCAATTGCGACTTTGATGTCAGCAATGGTGTTATTCGGATTCAGGCGTCATGCTAAAGTGGGCAAATTACCTAAGCTGCAACCGATTCCTGGTTTGTCTAAACGATTGTTGCTTGAGGGAATTACCATTTGTTTGGTGGCCTCAGTGATGTTGCTACTCCAATTGGTTGATTCTTTTTCGGTCGTTGCTAATCTGTTGCACATCGGGGCTAATGAAATTGATGCGCAAAACACAAAGGGAATCTACGATCGAGCACAAACTTTGGTTCAGCTGGGACTAGTGATTACGACAGCCTCAACAACGGCAATGCTGCCACAATTGGTTTCAACAATTCGGGAGAAACAAATTAACCGTTATAAACGTTTGGCTCGTGCCTGCATTTCCACAAACTTTGGAATTGCTTGTGCTATGAGTGCGGGGATGTTCAGTTTGATGGCGGCCATCAATCCATTATTGTTTGCAACTCCTGAATTAAGTTTAACAATTGCGGTGTACTGTCTTAGTGTCCTGGTAGCTTCGATGATTTTAGTTATCAATACAATTTTCCAAAGTCGTGATGTGTACATCCCAACCATTTGGGCCATTGGAGCCGCTGTGCTAAGTAAAATAATCCTGAATCATTTATTGATTAGGTCACAGGGAATTATGGGAGCAAGTGAAGCTACGATTCTTAGCCTGTTGGTTGCTGTTGTGGTGATGACTGTTCTTGGTAAACAATACCTTGTGGGACTAGTCAATTGGTCCCAATTATCAAAATTGGTAGGAATCAGCCTAATTATGTGGATAGTTGTCCTAGTTACTAGAAATTTGACGCAATCCGTATTGATTGGAAAAATTCCCTTTAGAGCTGATGTAGCTATCCAAACATTAGTCGGAGTCGTTGTCGGTGTCATAGTATTTATCGGTTTGGCACTGGCTTTCAATGCCCTTGATGAGCAAGAGTGGTCACTAATTCCGATGGGTGAAAAAATTAATAAAATTCGAGGAGAACAAAAATGAGAATCGATAAATTTTTAAAGGTTTCGAGAATTATTAAACGGCGGTCTGTTGCAAAGGAAATTGCTGATCAAGGCAGAATTAGTGTCAACGGCCGAGTAATCAAATCATCGAGTGAAGTTCATCCAAATGATGAAATCGTAATCAAATTTGGGAATAAGACGTTAACAGTTAGGGTTAAAGAACTATTGGATACTACCAAGAAGGACGATGCCCAACGGATGTACGAGATTATTAATGAAGAATACGAACGAGACTTTCGCTCCGAAAATGAATAAATGTCCTGAAAATCACGATTAGAATGTGGACAAACCTTAATTCTTTGTTGTAGTATGGTTTAAAAGGGTTTGAGTCATTTTGATCGGGGGATTTAACATGACGAATTCAAAAGGGAAAATCAGGAAGCTTGAAAACGAGTTTACCAAGAAGCGCGAAATTGAAATTATGAAGAATAAAATTTCAGTTAAACTCAGTGCTAAAAGAAAACGGCGGGCCATGTTTATCGTGGGGTTATTCATGTTGTGTGTCTGTGTTTTTGGGGTGCAAATTATCCGGGCTAAGTCTAACTTGGCACAAATTAACGACCAGATAGTTAAACAAAAAGCTGATTTAAAGACTGAAAAAGCGACTAATAAAAAATTGAGCGTTAAGGTAAAGCAGTTGAATAACCGCTCTTACGTAGAGAAACTCATCCGTGAGCGTTATTACTACACTAAGCCCGGTGAAACAGTTTATAGTTTTCCTGATAAGGCAATTGATGATTTAGATTAATAAACTTTATAGTTTAAAATAGTGAACTTCTGGGCTTAATTAATTGTCCGGGAGTTCACTTTGTTTTTGGTGAGAAAAAAAGATTAATTCTCACTGAGATTATTAAACGATTTCCAATTAAGTATGATATAATTTACCTACAACTACATAGGAGGAACAATTTTTTAAATGGCAATTGAAGTTGGGGAAAAAGTCAGTGGCAAGGTTTCTGGAATTACTAATTTCGGTGCTTTTGTTGACTTAGGTGATCATAAAACAGGATTGGTTCACATTAGTGAAGTTTCAGATGGATTTGTTAAAGATATTCATGACATCCTTAAAGTTGGTGACGAAGTAACTGTTAAAGTATTGAAGGTCGATGGCGATAACAAAATCAGCCTTTCAATTCGAAAAGCAAACGAAAATCATGAAGCCAATCATGAACACAGTCACAACAGTCATGAGCGCAGTAACTCAGGTTATCATCACGATAATCGCAATGAGCATCATAATAATTCAGGTCGACGTTCCTTCGATCATAAATCAAATAATGATAGGGGTCACAAATCAGAAAGTTTTGATGATTTGATGTCAGGCTTTTTGAAACAAAGTGAGGATCGCCTATCAACGCTTAAAAAGAACACAGAAGGTAAACGCGGAGGCCGTGGCGGTCGTCGCAGTTAATAGATAATTCAGGTACTTTAATTAGTATCTGTTTTTTTATTGGTGGGGGTAAATTTGGAACTTTCAAAGCAATTTATTCAAAATATTAGTGAACACGGTTGGTTTTCTACACCCAAAGTGGCGGTGCTTGCGGTTTCTACTGGGGTTGATTCAATGACTCTGTTGGACCTATTTTTGAAGGCAAAGATTCCAGGACTAAAATTGGTGGTTGCATATGTTGATCACAAGTTACGGCCAGAATCAGCTAAGGAGTCTGAATTTATTCACCAATTCTGCCAAGAACATGATCTCGAATTAAGGACTAAGATTTGGAAAAATCAATTTCATCCGCAGTCAGGGATAGAAGAGGCAGCCCGAAACTTCAGGTATGAATTTTTTGCTGAAGTGATGAAGGATGTTTCAGCAGATTATTTGGTAACTGCTCATCACGCAAATGATTTGGCTGAAACGGTAATCATGAAGATTATTCGCGGTGGTTGGCTAGAGTCAGCAATTGGCATTCCTGCTGAACGGCTTTTTGCTGGTGGTAAACTTATCAGACCATTGTTAGGTATGACCAAGGCAGATATTCGTGACTATGCTACCCAAATCGGTCTTAAATGGTTCGAAGATCAGTCTAACTATACGGATGAAAATTTGCGAAATCGAATCCGTCATGAAATTATCCCGAAATTGCAAGAGGAAAATTCTGCTGCTGTTGAGCATATTGCCAGCTTTTCTCACCAGCTGACGGAATTATTGGCAGTTAGTGATGAATTCGTTGAGCAACAATTGGCGGGGATGAGTGTTCACTCAGACGAAGAACACATTTTAGACATCGATAATCATGACCGATTGAGCTATCCTTTGTTAAAACTCATATTAAAGCGTTGGTTAAGCGATGGGATTCCTGCAGTCGGAATTAGTAATGATAGTGTGGACCAAATTATAGCGTTGATCAATAATCAAGAACGTCCACAAGGTGAAGTAGTTCTGGCGGATAACGTGATTGTTAAAAAGCGATATTCGAAATTGATTTTGCAATCCTTGCCTGAAAATCCCAAATTCCACTCTCAAAAAAGTAGTGGTTTTATGGTAACATTAGACCGGTGGTACCAAATAAATGAAAGCCAGCGTTTCGGTGTGTTTAAAGAACTCCCAAACCAAGTAACGGGTAAAGTTTCTGAGATTCGGTTGAGAAAATCAGATCTCCCACTTTATTGTAGGAATACTGAATCTGGAGATAGGTTTGAATTGGAGAATGGGGGCCATCAAAAGGTGTCTAGACTGTTGATCAATCAAAAACTTCCAGTTGAGAGTCGGGCGATGGTTCAAGTTGTAACCACGTCAACAAACAGAATTTTAGCAATTCTGGGTCTTCGAGTGGTTAAAACTAATCGAGACGGTGGCAGTAACATTTACTATTTAATTGAGAATTGAGAGGAAACCAAGTTAATGGATAATGACATCTTAAAGGTGCTGTACAGTAAGTCCGAAATTCAAGAAGCGTGTGAACGGTTAGGAAAAGAAATCAAAGATTTCTATGGAGATAAAGTTCCAGTAGTTATCGGTGTTTTGAAAGGGTCAATCTTTTTTATGACTGATGTAATTCGTGATGCTGATATGTATATGGAGCTAGACTTCATGGATGTTTCTAGCTATCACGGAACCACAGAGTCATCAGGTAATGTGGAGTTAGTTACAGATATTTCAACGGATATTGCTGGCCGGGACGTTTTAATAATGGAAGATATCGTTGATACAGGTAGAACTTTGCAATTTTTAATTGACACGCTTAATGACCGTGGGGCAAAGTCAATCAAAGTTTGTACATTACTAGATAAGCCAGCTGGTAGAGTGGTTGAAGCTAAGTCAGATTTTACCGGATTTGAAGTCCCAAATGAATTCGTGGTTGGTTATGGTCTTGATTATGACGAAAAGTACCGAAACCTACCGTACATCGGAGTTTTAAAGCCAGAAATTTATACGAATAATTAATAGTCAAATATAGTCAAATGTGGTAGTATTTGGACTATCAAAACAAATTAGTACTTTAGGAGGACGTTGATGAACTCAAATAAAAATGGACTCTTTAGGAGCAGTCTATTTTATATCGTGATGTTCTTGCTTGTGATGGGGGTAATTTACTTCTTTAGCGGAAGCAATACCAACACGCAATCACAGGAAATCCGATCAAGCCAATTCGTTCAAAATTTAAAGGACGATAAGATTAAGAACTTTTCGATTCAGCCAAGTGGCGGAGTTTATAAAGTCACTGGTGAGTATCGCCAAGCTCAAAAGGTAAAGGAGCAAACTGGACTTTTAATTGGGGGTTCAACCCAAACAAAGGACGTTTCTAAGTTCAGTACAACTGTACTTGAAAACAATACTTCAGTTGCTGAAATTACCAAGGCTGCTCAAGATAACAAAGTTAAGATGAATGCCAAACCCGAAGAATCAAGTGGTTTCTGGGTAAACTTACTAGTTTACGTATTACCACTGGTAATCTTTATCTGGTTCTTCTACATGATGATGGGTAAGGCTGGCGGACAAGGCGGCGGTAATGGCCGAGTAATGAACTTTGGTAAATCTAAAGCTAAGCCTGCTGATAGTAAACAAAACAAGGTCCGCTTCTCCGATGTTGCGGGTGAAGAGGAAGAAAAACAAGAACTTGTTGAAGTTGTTGAATTTCTGAAAGATCCAAGGAAGTTTACTTCGTTGGGAGCAAAAATTCCACATGGCGTGTTACTAGAGGGACCTCCTGGTACTGGTAAAACTTTACTTGCTAAAGCTGTTGCCGGTGAAGCAGGCGTACCTTTCTACTCAATTTCCGGATCAGATTTCGTGGAAATGTTTGTCGGGGTTGGTGCTAGCCGTGTTCGTGATTTGTTTGAACAGGCTAAAAAGGCTGCTCCTGCAATCATCTTCATTGATGAAATTGATGCAGTTGGTCGTAAACGTGGTGCCGGAATGGGTGGTGGCCACGATGAACGTGAACAAACCCTTAACCAATTGTTAGTTGAAATGGATGGTTTTGAAGGTAATGAAGGTGTTATTGTCATTGCTGCTACTAACCGTTCTGACGTTCTTGATCCAGCTTTGACTCGTCCAGGCCGTTTTGACCGGAAGATTCTGGTTGGCCGTCCAGACGTTAATGGTCGTGAAGCAATCTTGAAGGTTCATTCTAAGAATAAGCCACTTTCTAGCAATGTTGACCTTCATGAAATTGCTAAGCAAACCCCAGGTTTCGTGGGTGCTGACTTAGCCAACTTGCTTAACGAAGCTGCACTTCTTGCCGCACGTCGTAATAAGGCTGATATTGATGCATCCGATGTTGATGAAGCTGAAGACCGTGTTATTGCTGGTCCTGCTAAACGTAATCGAGTTATTTCTAAGCATGAACGTGAAACGGTTGCCTACCATGAAGCTGGTCACACCATTGTTGGGTTAGTTCTTAACGATGCGCGAGTAGTTCATAAAGTTACAATCGTTCCTCGTGGTCGCGCCGGCGGATATGCAATCATGTTGCCAAAGGAAGACCAACAGTTGATGTCTAAGAAAGATGCCCAAGAGCAAATTGCTGGTTTGATGGGTGGACGAGCTGCTGAAGAAATTATCTTCAACTCTGAATCTTCAGGAGCTTCAAACGACTTTGAGCAAGCGACAAATATTGCACGAGCAATGGTTACTCAGTACGGTATGAGTGACAAACTTGGTCGAGTTCAACTTGAAAATCCATCTGAAGAAGCTTACGGACCAAGATATTCTCAAGAAACTGCTGCCTCAATTGATGATGAGGTCAGAAGATTTACTGATGAAGGTCATGCAGAAGCAACTCGGATTATCGAGGAGCATCGTGATCAACACAGAATTATTGCTGAAGCGTTGCTTAAGTACGAAACTCTTGATGAAAAACAAATCTTATCACTTTATAACACTGGTAAGATGCCTGAGGATCCTTCAACTAGCGACTTCCCAAGTGAACGTGCTTCGACATTTGAAGAAGCAAAACGCGAACTTGAACGTAAGGAAGCTGAGCGTCAAGCAAGCATTGAAAAGGGTAAGGATAATAGTGATGAAACAGATACTTCATCAACTGATCCTCAACCAGACGATGTAAAACCAGACAACGATTCTCAAAACAATCATCAAAATAATGATGACGAATAAGCCAAATAGCTAATTTGTTTACCGAATAATTAAGTGGGATTGCAACAAAACGCTGGTTTTGTTGTAGTCCCGCTTTTATTTCTAAAGGAGATTAAAATGAAAGACTATCTAGTAAAAGCAATAACTAATGACGGCATGTTCCGCGCATATGCTGTGAATGCTCAGCAAATGGTTGCTGATGCCCAAAGTAAGCACGATACATGGAGTGCATCATCTGCTGCGCTTGGACGAACAATGATTGGTTCAACAATGCTAGCTTCATCTGTTGATAAAAATGGGGCAGCAATCACCGTCAAAGTTAATGGTGGTGGCCCGGTTGGCCAAATTGTTGTTGACGCCGATTCTAAAGGTAACGTTAAGGGGTATGTTGGCGATTCTCACGTTCATTTACCATTGAATCAATTCCATAAGATTGATGTAGCAAAGGCTGTTGGTAATGGTGGAATTTTAGAGGTTACCAAAGTATTAGGTAATGGTGATCCATACACAAGTAGTGTTCCCTTAGCATCTGGTGAAATTGGAGATGATTTCACTTTCTATCTAGCTCAATCTGAGCAGATTCCATCTGCTGTGGGAGTTTCAGTTTTTGTTAATGATGATAATTCAATTGGGGCGGCTGGTGGTTACTTGGTTCAGGTTCTTCCAGGTGCCAGTGATGAAGCGATTGATAAGTTGACCCAAAGGATTAAAGAAATGCCGATGTTATCAGAATTGTTACTCAAAAATCAATTACCAGAGGAAATTTTGAATCTGTTATTTGGTGAGGGCAATTTGAAATTTTTGACGACAGAACCAGTCAGATTTTACTGTAATTGTTCAAAAGAAAAATTTTGGAATGATTTAGTTGGGATCCCAGTCTCACAACTCCAGGAAATTCTTACTGAAGATGGCAAAATTGATGTAACTTGTAATTTCTGTCAGTCTAAGTACCACTATGATGCTGATGAATTAAAACAAATTATTTCCGAAGCAAGTGCAAACAGCAATAAGTAGCTATTAAAATATTAAATTGTGTGATACTATTACTCACGGTATTTTTAGATTTAAATTAAGCGTTTGAGGTGAAAATAATGGAATGGAAAATTGGTGACATCACAATTCCAAATCAAGTAGTAGTCGCTCCGATGGCTGGGGTTACAAACTCTGCATTCAGAATTATTTGTAAGGAATTTGGTGCAGGATTAGTTGTTTGTGAAATGATTTCTGACAGAGGAATCATGTACAAAAATAAGAAGACCCTCGATATGATGTTCGTTGATCCTAAAGAACATCCTATGAGTATTCAAATTTTTGGTGGCACAAAGGAAACCCTTGTCGAAGCAGCTAAGTTTGTCGATCAAAATACAGCAGCTGATATTATTGATATCAACATGGGTTGCCCGGTTAACAAGGTCGTTAAGACTGATGCTGGTGCTCGTTGGCTACTTGATCCTAACAAAGTTTATGAAATGGTTTCATACGTTACTGATGCTGTTAAGAAACCCGTTACTGTAAAAATGAGAACTGGTTGGGATGAAGACCATATTTTAGCTGTTGAAAATGCCCTTGCTGCTGAAAAGGCTGGCGCATCCGCACTTGCAATGCATGGTAGAACTAGAAAGCAGATGTATATGGGTCATGCAGACTGGGAAATTCTTAAACAGGTTGCCAATGAATTAACTATTCCATTTATGGGTAATGGTGATGTTAAGACACCTCAAGATGCCAAAAAGATGATTGATTATGTAGGCGCTGATGCTGTAATGATGGGTCGGGCCGTTGAGGGTAACCCTTGGGTTCTTAGACAAACCGAACATTACTTGGCAACTGGTGAGCTACTTCCAGAACCATCTGCTGAACAAAAAATTCAAACTGCTAAGGAACATTTACATCGTCTAGTTGAATTAAAGGGCGATTATGTTGGCTCACATGAATTTAGAGGACAATCTGGATACTACTTAAAGGGTGTATCTCATTCTGCAAGAACCAAAGTAGCGTTGAACAACGCTGATGGTGAAGAAGCAATGAACGCCATTTTTGATGAATTCTTGGAAAAAAACGCAAAGAGACAAGCACAACAACACGAAATCGCCCAATAAAACGGGTCAATTTGTGATAGAATTGTACTGTTAATACGATTTAGGAGGTTTAAAAGTGGCCAAAGATAAAGAAATGAATGATCAATTGATCGTTCGGCGCCAAAAAATGAACGAATTACGAGAGGAAGGAATTGATCCTTTCGGTCATCGGTTTGAAAGAACTGATTTAGCTCAAGGCCTTCATGATGAGTTTGAAGATGCTGATAAAGACGAATTGATGGATATGGATAAAAAGGTTACGATTGCTGGACGGATGATGTCTAAGCGAGGAAAAGGTAAGGTTGGCTTTGCTGACTTACGTGACCGCAGTGGTAAAATCCAAATTTATGTTCGTAAAGATATTGTTGGTGAAGATGTTTACCACATTTTCAAACGTTCAGACATTGGAGATCATTTAGGGATTTCTGGTCAGTTAATTAAGACTGACATGGGAGAACTTACTGTAAGAGCTGAGTCAGTTACATTTTTGTCTAAAGCTTTACGACCTCTTCCTGATAAGTTCCATGGTCTACAAAATCAGGAACAAAAGTATCGTCAACGCTATTTGGATTTGATTGCTAATCCAGATAGTTTTGAACGATTCAAGAAGCGTAGCAAGATTATTACTGCTGTTCGTAGTTTCTTAGATGGCAATGATTTCTTGGAAGTTGAAACCCCAGTTTTGCATAATCAAGCTGGTGGTGCAAACGCCCGTCCATTTATTACCCACCACAATGCATTGAACATCGATTTATACCTTCGAATTGCACTTGAGCTTCACTTGAAGCGTCTCATCGTTGGTGGTATGGAACGAGTTTATGAAATTGGCCGGGTATTCCGTAACGAAGGAATGGATACTAGACATAATCCTGAGTTTACGATGCTTGAATCATATGCTGCATACTATGACTTTAATGACGTCATGGATGAAACTGAAGGTATCTTTAAAGCTGCCGCTTCTGCAGTGACTGAAGATGGGGTGGTTGAATATCAGGGCCACACTATTGATTTGAATAAAGAATTCACCAGAATGCATATGGTTGATGCCATCAAGGAATATACAGGAATTGATTTCTGGAAAGAAATGTCTGTAGACGAAGCCAGAAAACTGGCTGATGACAATGGCATCCATTATGAAAAATACTGGAAGGTTGGCCACATTATCAACGCCTTCTTTGAAGATCTAGTTCAACCTAAGTTGGAACAACCAACGTTTATTTATGGTCACCCAGTGGAAATCTCTCCATTGGCAAAGAAGAATGATAAAGATCCTCGTTTTACTGATAGATTCGAGCTTTATATTGTTACAAACGAATTTGCTAATGCATTTACTGAACTTAACGATCCAATCGATCAACGTGAGCGTTTCGAAGCCCAGGTTGCAGAACGTGAAGAAGGTAATGACGAAGCTGAAGGCATTGATGAAGATTATGTCGAAGCTCTTGAATATGGTATGCCACCAACAGGTGGACTCGGAATTGGTATCGATCGTCTAGTAATGTTTTTAACTAACGCTGATTCAATTCGCGACGTTCTTTTGTTCCCAACTATGAGACCAGAAGACAATACTGACAACGAATAGCTTTTAAAACCGCCAATTTGGCGGTTTTTTTGTGCCCTTTATTAGTTAGATCACTTAATGCGAGATTTTCGTGTTGACACTATCCGCAAAAGACGGTATATTATTACTTGCGGCTTTTGAGACACAGCGCTTTGAACCGCAAAAGATATTTCAAAAAGTCGTTGACACATAAGCGGCCACATGATATATTGTAATAGTTGTCAAAAGCGATGACGTCAGTCATTCAGACAACATTAGATTCAGATGTAGACCTTTGAAAACTGAACAAAATTTTCGACAAACAAATGTGTAGGGTCCTTTGATCGTTAGATCAAAGACAAACATTTGCGAAGTCAATTCGCGATAAAGAACAAATATAATCATGAGCTTACAAGCTTATCATTTTTAAAATGAGAGTTTGATCCTGGCTCAGGACGAACGCTGGCGGCGTGCCTAATACATGCAAGTCGAACGCGTCCTCGCTGATGAAGTTGAAGTGCTTGCACGGATTCTGATTCAACATTTGGACGAGTGGCGAACTGGTGAGTAACACGTGGGTAACCTGCCCTCAAGCAGGGGATAACACTTGGAAACAGGTGCTAATACCGTATAACAATGAAAACCGCATGGTTTTCATTTGAAAGATGGTTTCGGCTATCACTTGAGGATGGACCCGCGGCGTATTAGCTAGTTGGTGAGGTAACGGCTCACCAAGGCAATGATACGTAGCCGACCTGAGAGGGTAATCGGCCACATTGGGACTGAGACACGGCCCAAACTCCTACGGGAGGCAGCAGTAGGGAATCTTCCACAATGGACGAAAGTCTGATGGAGCAACGCCGCGTGAGTGAAGAAGGGTTTCGGCTCGTAAAACTCTGTTGTTAAAGAAGAACAGGTGTAAGAGTAACTGTTTACACCGTGACGGTATTTAACCAGAAAGCCACGGCTAACTACGTGCCAGCAGCCGCGGTAATACGTAGGTGGCAAGCGTTGTCCGGATTTATTGGGCGTAAAGCGAGCGCAGGCGGTCTTTTAAGTCTGATGTGAAAGCCTTCGGCTTAACCGGAGAAGTGCATCGGAAACTGGGAGACTTGAGTGCAGAAGAGGACAGTGGAACTCCATGTGTAGCGGTGAAATGCGTAGATATATGGAAGAACACCAGTGGCGAAGGCGGCTGTCTGGTCTGTAACTGACGCTGAGGCTCGAAAGCATGGGTAGCGAACAGGATTAGATACCCTGGTAGTCCATGCCGTAAACGATGAGTGCTAAGTGTTGGAGGGTTTCCGCCCTTCAGTGCTGCAGCTAACGCATTAAGCACTCCGCCTGGGGAGTACGACCGCAAGGTTGAAACTCAAAGGAATTGACGGGGGCCCGCACAAGCGGTGGAGCATGTGGTTTAATTCGATGCTACGCGAAGAACCTTACCAGGTCTTGACATCTTCTGCTAACCCAAGAGATTGGGCGTTCCCTTCGGGGACGGAATGACAGGTGGTGCATGGTTGTCGTCAGCTCGTGTCGTGAGATGTTGGGTTAAGTCCCGCAACGAGCGCAACCCTTATTGTTAGTTGCCAGCATTTAGTTGGGCACTCTAGCAAGACTGCCGGTGACAAACCGGAGGAAGGTGGGGACGACGTCAAATCATCATGCCCCTTATGACCTGGGCTACACACGTGCTACAATGGACGGTACAACGAGTCGCGAAACCGCGAGGTCAAGCTAATCTCTTAAAGCCGTTCTCAGTTCGGATTGCAGGCTGCAACTCGCCTGCATGAAGTTGGAATCGCTAGTAATCGTGGATCAGCATGCCACGGTGAATACGTTCCCGGGCCTTGTACACACCGCCCGTCACACCATGAGAGTTTGTAACACCCAAAGTCGGTGAGGTAACCTTTTGGAGCCAGCCGCCTAAGGTGGGACAGATGATTAGGGTGAAGTCGTAACAAGGTAGCCGTAGGAGAACCTGCGGCTGGATCACCTCCTTTCTAAGGAATAATACGGAAACCTACACATGTCGAAAGTTTTGTTTAGTTTTGAGAGGTCTACTCTCAAATTTTGTTCTTTGAAAACTAGATAATATTAATTTTCTGTAGTGAATTATATTTAAAATATAATTTCAACCGAGAACACCGCGTTTATTGAGTCAAATTAACGAAATGTTTTATTCGCGTAAAACTCAATTAACTTGAGTATCACGAAGTGATACTAGGTTAAGTTATTAAGGGCGCATGGTGAATGCCTTGGCACTAGGAGCCGATGAAGGACGGGACTAACACCGATATGCTTCGGGGAGCTGTACGTAAGCTTTGATCCGGAGATTTCCGAATGGGGAAACCCAGCAGTTTTAATCGACTGTTACTGTTCAGTGAATACATAGCTGATCAGAGGTAGACGTGGGGAACTGAAACATCTAATTACCCACAGGAAGAGAAAGAAAAATCGATTCCCTAAGTAGCGGCGAGCGAACGGGGAACAGCCCAAACCAAAGAGCTTGCTCTTTGGGGTTGTAGGACTGAACATTTGAGTTACCAAAGTTGTTGATAATCGAACAATCTGGGAAGATTGGCGAGACAGGGTGATAGCCCCGTAGATGAAATCAATGACCCTCAGTTCAGGATCCTGAGTACGGCGACACACGTGAAACGTCGTCGGAATCCGGGAGGACCATCTCCCAAGGCTAAATACTCCCTAGTGACCGATAGTGAACCAGTACCGTGAGGGAAAGGTGAAAAGCACCCCGGAAGGGGAGTGAAATAGTTCCTGAAACCATGTGCCTACAAGCAGTTAGAGCCCGTTAATGGGTGATAGCGTGCCTTTTGTAGAATGAACCGGCGAGTTACAGTAACATGCAAGGTTAAGGTGAAGAAGCCGGAGCCGCAGCGAAAGCGAGTCTGAAATGGGCGTTTAAGTATGTTGCCGTAGACCCGAAACCAGGTGATCTACCCATGTCCAGGCTGAAGGTGAGGTAAAACTTACTGGAGGGCCGAACCCGTGTACGTTGAAAAGTGCTGGGATGAGGTGTGGGTAGCGGTGAAATTCCAAACGAACTTGGAGATAGCTGGTTCTCTCCGAAATAGCTTTAGGGCTAGCCTCGGACTTAGAATCATGGAGGTAGAGCACTGTTTGGATGAGGGGCCCGTCATGGGTTACTAAATTCAGATAAACTCCGAATACCATTGATTTATATCCGGGAGTCAGACGGTGAGTGATAAGATCCATCGTCGAAAGGGGAACAGCCCAGACCACCAGTTAAGGTCCCTAAATGTATGCTAAGTGGAAAAGGATGTGGAGTTGCATAGACAACTAGGATGTTGGCTTAGAAGCAGCCACTCATTTAAAGAGTGCGTAATAGCTCACTAGTCGAGTGATTCCGCGCCGAAAATTTACCGGGGCTAAGCATACTACCGAGACTGTGGACATGACCTTATGGTCATGTGATAGGAGAGCGTTCTAAGGGCAATGAAGTCAGACCGTAAGGACTGGTGGAGCGCTTAGAAGTGAGAATGCCGGTATGAGTAGCGAAAGATCAGTGAGAATCTGATCCACCGAATGACTAAGGTTTCCTGGGGAAGGCTCGTCCTCCCAGGGTTAGTCGGGACCTAAGCCGAGGCCGAGAGGCGTAGGCGATGGATAACAGGTTGAGATTCCTGTACTAGTTGATTATGTTTGAACGATGGAGGGACGCAGAAGGCTAAGTTGTGCGCACGATTGGAAATGTGCGTTCAAGCTACAAGTCAGTTGAGGAGTCAAATGCTTCTCAGCGGGTTGACAAGTAGTGATGAGGACCGAAATTTAAGTAGGGAAGCGACTGATGTCACGCTGCCGAGAAAAGCTTCTAGTGAGTAATCAACTACCCGTACCGCAAACCGACACAGGTAGTCGAGGAGAGAATCCTAAGGTGAGCGAGTGAACTCTCGTTAAGGAACTCGGCAAAATGACCCCGTAACTTCGGGAGAAGGGGTGCTGACCGCAAGGTCAGCCGCAGTGAAAAGGCCCAGGCGACTGTTTATCAAAAACACAGGTTTCTGCAAAATCGTAAGATGACGTATAGGGGCTGACGCCTGCCCGGTGCTGGAAGGTTAAGTGGATGAGTTAGCTTCGGCGAAGCCCAGAAATGAAGCCCCAGTAAACGGCGGCCGTAACTATAACGGTCCTAAGGTAGCGAAATTCCTTGTCGGGTAAGTTCCGACCCGCACGAAAGGCGTAACGATCTGGGCACTGTCTCAACGAGAGACTCGGTGAAATTAAGATACCTGTGAAGAAGCAGGTTACCCGCGACAGGACGGAAAGACCCCATGGAGCTTTACTGTAGCTTGATATTGGGTGTTGACACAGCTTGTACAGGATAGGTAGGAGCCGATGAAGTCGGAACGCTAGTTTCGACTGAGGCGTTGGTGGGATACTACCCTCGCTGTGTGAACACTCTAACCCGCGCCACTAAGCGTGGCGGGAGACAGTGTCAGGTGGGCAGTTTGACTGGGGCGGTCGCCTCCCAAACAGTAACGGAGGCGCCCAAAGGTTCCCTCAGAATGGTTGGAAATCATTCATAGAGTGTAAAGGCAGAAGGGAGCTTGACTGCGAGACAGACAGGTCGAGCAGGGACGAAAGTCGGGCTTAGTGATCCGGTGGTTCCGCATGGAAGGGCCATCGCTCAACGGATAAAAGCTACCCTGGGGATAACAGGCTTATCTCCCCCAAGAGTCCACATCGACGGGGAGGTTTGGCACCTCGATGTCGGCTCATCGCATCCTGGGGCTGTAGTCGGTCCCAAGGGTTGGGCTGTTCGCCCATTAAAGCGGTACGCGAGCTGGGTTCAGAACGTCGTGAGACAGTTCGGTCCCTATCCGTCGCGGGCGTAGGAAATTTGAGAGGAGCTGTCCTTAGTACGAGAGGACCGGGATGGACATACCGCTGGTGTACCAGTTGTGCCGCCAGGCGCATCGCTGGGTAGCTATGTATGGATGAGATAAACGCTGAAAGCATCTAAGTGTGAAACTCGCCTCAAGATGAGATTTCCCATTCCTATATGGAAGTAAGACCCCTCAGAGATGATGAGGTAGATAGGTTGGAAGTGGAAGTGCAGTGATGTACGGAGCGGACCAATACTAATCGGTCGAGGACTTAACCAAAATAAATGGTAAGTATCGGCAGCAGAAAATTAATATTAGCTAGTTTTGAGAGAACAAAGTTCTCTAAAGTAAATAGTGTGGTGGCGATAGCCTGAAGGATACACCTGTTCCCATGCCGAACACAGAAGTTAAGCTTCAGCACGCCGATAGTAGTTGGGGGATCGCCCCCTGCAAGGGTAGGACGTTGCCACGCGATTATTCCGGCATAGCTCAGTTGGTAGAGCACCTGACTGTTAATCAGGTTGTCGACGGTTCGAGCCCGCCTGCCGGAGCTAATGAGTGCTAACGAGAGTTAGCACTTTTGTGTATACTGTTACATTACTTTGACTGCATGCCGGCTTAGCTCAGTTGGTAGAGCATCGGTATCGTAAACCGAGGGTCACAGGTTCAAGTCCTGCAGCCGGCATAAATGTAGAGAAGAGATTCACATCCTAATTAAATGGGTGTGAATCTTTTTTTGTGGGGATATGAAAGCGATATCACAGACTGAACTAGATGTTCACAAATTGGTATATCTCCATCGTCTATATTGGTATACACCTATAAACACCCAATTAAAGGCGATTAAGAGGATATTATGCCTTGCGGTATACCAAAATATATGATAACCTATATAGGTAACAGGGGAAGAAAAGGAGATATAATCATGAAAAATGTAATGCTATTATGTGAAAACGGAATTTCAAGTAACTTTCTAGAAAGATCTGCAAAGCGATTTATGGAAATTACTAATGCAGACTTCAATTTGGCTTCAGCGGATGTTAATAATGCTGATAAATTGTTAGATAAAGGAATTGATCTTGTCTTGATTGCACCACAAGTTACATATCGGGACAAAGAACTCGAATTAATTGGGGATAGAGCACCAGTAGAAGTAATTCCAGATGATGTATATGGATGGGCAAATGGAGAACACTTAGTTAAGTTTATCAATAGAGTGTTGGAATCAATGAAGCCACAAGCAGTTTAATATGACTGAACAACAGTTGGCACAACGTGCGATGAGGATACTTACTCTAGCTGGAAATGCTAAGAGTAAACTATCAAACACATTAGATTTATTATCTAACGAAAATGTGAATGAGAGATCGATAAACAAATTATTGAATGAGGCTCATGAGTTGCTTGTAAGGGCTCATAAAGTCCAGAATGAAGTAATCAAAGAGGTTGAGAGCATTGATTATTCAATACTATTGACACATGCTCAAGACACGTTGATGAACGTTGAAACAATCGAGTTTATGACAAATAAAATGCTTAGTTTACAAAAAAGGAGCGAATCATGAGGAATGCCTCATATTTGCTCCTTTTTATTATAGTTGCATAGGTGAATATTAAAGATACATTGGAAAAGCATTAAGTGGCACACACAATTCTATTGAATTTGAATCCTAACAGGAATATAATTACTTATTGACTTACTTCTTAAATATTAAGAGTAATAAATGAATTACATATCTAACCCAAGCAATTGGGTTAGATTTATTTTTTGGAGGGTATTACATGCAACAACAAGGTCAAACGGACCAAGAACGTCAAGCTGATGCTTCGTTCTTTGGCCAACCTAGAGGTTTGTCCACATTGTTCTTTACAGAAATGTGGGAACGTTTCTCGTATTACGGAATGCGTGCTATTTTACTTTACTACATCTACTTCAGCGTAAGTAAAGGTGGTTTAGGGTTTCCTCAATCAACAGCTGCTTCGATCATGGCAATTTATGGATCATTAGTATACCTATCATCAGTGATTGGTGGATTTGTCAGTGACCGAATTTGGGGAAGTCGAAAGACCGTATTTTACGGTGGTGTCTTGATCATGCTTGGTCACATCGCCCTATCATTACCAATGGGTGCGGTTGCGTTATTCGCATCAATTGCATTGATTGTTATCGGTACTGGTTTACTTAAACCAAATATTTCCGAAATGGTTGGTGGTTTGTATACGGAATCTGATTTACGTCGTGATTCTGGGTTCACCATTTTCGTCTTCGGAATTAACTTAGGATCATTCGTTGCTCCTATCTTGGTTGGTAAATTAGGAATGGACGTTAACTTCCACCTTGGCTTTTCTCTTGCCGCTATCGGAATGTTCTTTGGATTGTTACAGTACTACTTAGGTGGTAAAAAACACCTTCCTAGTTCAAGTTTGTATCCAAGCGATCCATTAGAACCAGACGATGCTAAGAAATTGTCAGTTAGAGTTGGTATTGGTGTAGTTATCTTTGGTTTGGTACTATTGCTACTTGCCTTTATGGGTGCGCTTAACATTGATAACTTTATTTCATTGCTTAGTGTGATTGCCATTGCCACACCTGTCGTATACTTTATTATGATGATTTCAAGCAAGAAAGTTACTAGTACTGAACGTTCGAGAGTTATTGCTTATATTCCTTTATTTATTGCCGCTGCTGTTTTCTGGGCAATTGAGGAACAAGGATCAGTTGTGCTAGCATTATTCGCACAGGACCAAACTAATAATAATTTGGGATTCTTTAATATCCCTGCTGCTTGGTACCAATCACTTAATCCATTCTTCATCATGCTATACACACCATTGTTTGCATGGTTATGGACTAAATTAGGCAAGAAACAACCAAGTTCTCCAGGTAAGTTCTCAATCGGAATGGTGATTGCTGGGCTTTCATACCTATTTATGGTAATTCCGGTTATGCTATTCGGAACTTCAGCAAAAGTTAGTCCATTATGGCTAATCGGAAGCTGGGCAATCGTTGAAATTGCTGAATTATTGATCTCACCAATTGGTCTTTCAGTAACTACTAAACTTGCTCCTAAGTCATTCGAATCACAAATGATGAGTATGTGGTTCTTAGCCGATTCTGCTGGTCAAGCCGTTAACTCACAAATCGTTAAATTTTACACTCCAGGTAACGAAGCAAATTACTTTACCATTGTTGGTTTAGTTGCAATCGTTGCTGGTATTGTGCTCTTTATGCTGATCAAACCAATCAAGCGATTGATGGAAGGCGTAAATTAGCCGTCTAAAAACTGTGTTATCCTGTTAGGGATAACACTTTTTATTTGGAGAGAAAAAATGGTAAAAATTGCTGCTACAAGTGATAATCATTTTGATTTAAATTCTGTAGATTCAGAGCAAGTCATCGATGCTCAAGTAAAGCATCTGCAAAAATTAGGAATAGATATCTACCTAATTGCGGGTGACTTATTTAATGATTTTCAGCTTTCAGTTAAATACGTAAAAAAGCTCCAAGCTGCGATGCCACGGATTAAAGTTTTGTTTATTGCCGGAAATCACGACATGATCAAAAATGTTTCGTATTATGACTTAGAACAAGGAAAGTGGCAGGGGTACCTGAATAACCGTTATTATGACGTACCTAACAGTGATGTGAGGGTGGTGGGAATCAACGGCTGGTATGATTACTCATTTGCAGTCAATGAACCTAAAACTGATGAACAATTCCTTGCTTGGAAGAACACTTATTGGATAGATAGGCTTATTAGCCAACCAGTGAGCGATAAAGAACGTGAAGCAATCGTGTTAACCCAACTTACCAGCCTGCTTAAAAATGCCCAGGAGGCGTCAAAAAACGTCGTATTGATGACACACTTCGTTCCGAACGTAAAATTCATTCATTATTCAGATGATTTTCGCTTTTGGAACATGGCAAATGCGATGCTTGGCAGTACGCGATTTGGTGAAATTATTGATGAATTTAAGGTGCCTGCAGTTGTGTTTGGCCACATTCATGACCGAATTGATCCTGTAAAATACAACGCTACGACATATTATAATGCCGCTGTGGGATACAATCGTAAGCGGCATAAGGAGTGGCAGTCAAATGATTTTATAACTGAATGGTGTGCCCAACTAAAAATATTTGAACTTTTTTAGTTTGAAGGGTTGACGAAAACCTCAGAATTCGATATGATTATATTCGTTGCTTTGGTAGTATAAAAGCATTTCGGAGGGGTAGCGAAGTCTGGCTAAACGCGGCGGACTGTAAATCCGCTCCTTCGGGTTCGGTGGTTCGAATCCACTCCCCTCCATTTTTATTGGGCTATAGCCAAGTGGTAAGGCAACGGGTTTTGATCCCGTGATGCGCTGGTTCGAACCCAGCTAGCCCAATTGTTACGCCTTTCGTCGTTATATTAAGTGATTTCGCTTAGTACAGCGACTTTTTTTGACTCTAGATTCTGATTTGTTTGGAATTGAGGGTAGTTTTTTCCAAAAATAGTGATCTGCGAAAGTACCAATTTGCCAGTGACATTTGGATACAATATAATTATTAATAAAGTCACTTAACATTGTAAATTCGGGGTTGACGACAACCTTAGAATTTTGTATTATTATATTCGTTGGTTTGGTACTACAAACCAGTTTCGGAGGGGTAGCGAAGTCTGGCTAAACGCGGCGGACTGTAAATCCGCTCCTTCGGGTTCGGTGGTTCGAATCCACTCCCCTCCATTTTCATTATTGGGCTATAGCCAAGTGGTAAGGCAACGGGTTTTGATCCCGTGATGCGCTGGTTCGAACCCAGCTAGCCCAACTACTAACGTCGGTTCTCGGTGAGAGCCGACGTTTTTTTGTTTTGGTTGCAAATTATCCAATTATCGGATAAAGTCAAATTATAAGAATTGGCATAGACAAATTTTGCAGGAGGAATTACATTATGAAAATTGGTTTTATTGGTGTGGGTGCAATGGCTCGGGCAATTATTGAGGGACTACTAAAAGCAAAGTTTATTGAAGCAAACGATATTTTGGTACATAGTCAACACAAAGAAAGTTATGTTCCTTACGCACAGGAGCATGGACTTACTAGCTGTGACACTAATTCTGAGTTGACCCAGAAGAGTGACGTTGTAGTGATTGGGGTTGTTCCAGGAGTTGTTAAACCCGTTTTGAATGAAATTGCGGGCACTTTAAATCCGACCCAGCCAGTCATCTCAATGGCATCAGGAATCACCTTGGATCGACTAGAAGAGTTGACGGACTATAACCAACCAATTTTGAGAATTCTTCCTAACGTTAACTCTGCATTCAATGCTGGAATGACTGCTGTTGCAGCTAACGAAAATTTAACTGGTGATAATCTAGATTACACAATGAAGTTTGTGGCAGCTTTAGGTGAGGTTTCAGAGATGCCAGAATCACAATTTGCTAACTTCAGTGCGATTTCTGGAAGTGCGGTAGCGTACATTGATTTCTTCATCGATGCTCTTAGCCGGGCAGGGGTAAAATATGGCTTTACTAAAGAAGTTGCGACCAAGATTGCCACCCAGACGACTTTAGGATCAGCCCAATCTTTAATTGAATCTGGAGAAACTCCCGCTGAGATCATCGACAAAGTTTGCTCACCAGGTGGTGATACCATTGCCGGCCTTTTAGCAATGGAACAAGCAGGATTGCTGAACGCCGTAGTCAAAGGGATTGATGCCACAATTGAGAAGTCAACGGGAAATAACTAATGGCGCGAGTTTTAACCAACATCAGGCTAATTGACGGTCAAACAGAAATTAAAAATGCTTTTCTACGGTTTGAAAAACGGATAATCGATTCAGGAATGATGGCAGATTTTGAGCCGCAACCAGATGATCAGCAGATTGATTGTGTTGGCAAAATCGTTGTGCCAGGGTTTATAGATATGCATTGCCACGGTGGCTATGGCATTGATACGATGACGGGAAATCCCGAGGATTTAGTTCAGCTAGTCAAAAAGCTCGCCCAGGAAGGCGTTACAGGCGTTTTACTAACCACAATGACTCAGAGTGTTCCTAACATCCAAAGTGCCCTTAAATCGATTGTGAAGGCTACTGAAACAAGTGAGGGAATCCTGGGCATTCATTTAGAGGGGCCATTTGTTGCGAAGGCCTATCACGGAGCACAACCTGCATCAGAAATTATCAATTTCAATCCAAATTTGTTTGATAACTGGCAACAAATTGCAAAAGGCAGAATTAAGGCCGTGACGTATGCACCTGAACTTCCTAATTCAGACATGCTTGAAACCCAGTGTCATGAGAATGGTATTTTGGCATCGATTGGTCATTCACAAGCGACCTTCACCGAAGCCGACAAAGCTCATGCTGACCGAGTTACTCATTTGTACAATGCACAAACTCCACTACACCATCGAGACGTTGGGGTAGTGGGAGAAGCATTCTTAAACCCAAAACTAAATGTTGAGTTAATCGTGGATGGAATCCACGTCTCACCGGAAGCTGTTAAAATTGCCTACCAACAAATTGGATCTGACCGATTGGAATTAGTTACTGATTCGATGGAGGCACGCGGAATGCCCGATGGGGTTTATGAGCTAGGTGGCCAACAAGTTAACGTTGCAAACGGAGCAGCAAAGCTAATCAATGGTCATTTAGCTGGCTCGGTACTTAAATTTAAGGACGCTTTTAAAAATATGATCCAATTTACAGGATGTAGCTTACTTGATGCGGTCAAGATGAGCTCCGTTAACCAAGCGAGAGAATTGGGGCTAGCTGATCAAGGAATCTTAGTTACTGGATCAGTGGCAAATGTAAATGTATTTGACAATGACCTAGACCTTTGGCAAACTTATTACCAGGGAGAACCATTAAATAGACGTTAAAGGAGTTGGTGGCATGGGCTTACCAATTTATATTAAAATTCATAACGAGATTAAGAGAAATATCGAAGCAAGCAAGTGGAAAGTCGGTGACAGAATCCCTTCTGAGCGAGAACTTTCTGCTGATTTTGGAGTAAGCCGAATGACGCTTCGTCAAGCCATTCAAACTTTAGTAGACGAAGGAATCCTTGAACGTCGAGTTGGTTCCGGTACCTTTGTCGCTAACCAAAAGGTTCAAGAGAAGATGGCAGGTGTGACTGGGTTTACTGACTTGATGCTTGCACAAGGTAAGCAGCCATCTTCTAAAACGATTTCTTACCACACAATGGAACCTTCACTATCAGAAATGGAAAAGTTAAACATTAAGGAAACTGATCTAGTGCTACGGATGGAACGAATCCGGTATGGAGATAACGTTCCGATTTGTTTTGAGGTGGCAACGGTTCCGGAGAACATTATTGAGGGGCTTGATAAAGCGGAGGTAACCAGCTCACTTTACCGTTCACTAGAACAAAAAAAGGGATTAGTTTTGGGGAAAGCCAAGCAAACCGTTTCAGCGATGTTGGCCTCTGAAAGAATTTCAGAATTTTTGGATATCAAACGTGGTGATCCAATTTTACGTCTACGTCAAATTACTAATCTGCAAGACGGCCGACCATTTGAATACGTTCGGACTCAGTATGTGGGCGAACGATTCGAGTTCTATTTGGAAAAAGAATAGTAAAAAGCAGCTGAGACAAAACTAGGTTCACCGAAAAAAGCCGTTATAATTTAAATTTTTGAAATTATAACGGCTTTTTTCTTTTATTCAGATAGTTGCTACACGCAGTAACCATCAGGACTGAGAGTCGTCAGTAATGACTCTCAGTTACTGTTGGTCTTGCGGGGGTGGTACAACGAAAGCGTCTTCGTATGCCTTCTGTACCACTCCCTTTTATTTATTATTAATTCTTTGCTTAGCCACATCAGCCAAGTACTTTGGCAAAATCGCTAATCGTTTAAAGCGACTTGGCTCTTTAATTGCTCGGTACAGCCATTCGAGCTTGAGATCCTGCCACTTCTTTGGAGCTCGTTTAACGTTACCAGTTAACACATCGAATGAGCCACCAATTCCCATGAATAAAGCCTCAGCCTTGTTGATGTTACGACTAATGAACTCTTCTTGTTTGGGAGAACCGGTTGCAACAAATACCATATCAGGATCTGCTTGACGAATTGCCTCTGCGACCGCCTGTTCATCTGTGAAGTAGCCGTCCTGAGTTCCGCCAATTATCAGACCTGGATATTCGCGAGAGACAATCTTGCGTAAATCAGCAATAACGTTAGGCTTGGCACCGACAAAAAATGCCGTCTTTTGGTTGTCTGATCCCCACTTGAGCATTCTGGTAAATACATCGTATCCCGCTACTCTTTCTGATAATGGGGTAGCGAGTAGTTTTGCACCTAAAATAATGCCAATGCCATCGGGGATGGTGTAGTCCGCATTATTGATTAGGTGGGCGAATTTCTTGTGTTCATTTGCGTACATCACAATCTCTGGATTAGCAGTGACAACAAAGGTTCGTAGATGGTTGTCAATCCGTTTAGTGAGTACACGGACAAAGTTGTCTAGGGTGGTATCATCAAAATTAATTCCTAAAATTGAAACCTGATTCATTGGTTCAGTCATATGTAATTCCTTTCGCATTAAAAATAATGCAGTTTAATTTGTCGCTAAGCAAAAATAAATGCTAGAATTAAGGATAATTATATATCAATTATCCCAGGAGGATACGGTGATTACCATGTCAGATGAAACTAATTTAACTCTACATACAGATTTTTACGAAATCAACATGATGGCGACATACTTTGAAAAAAATATGGAAAATCGTCATGCTGTGTTTGAGGTGTTCTTCAGAAACTTACCTTTTGGAAATGGTTATGCAGTGTACGCTGGCCTAGAACACATAATTAAGTACATCAATGAACTGAACTTCACTGATGAAGATATTGATTACTTGCGTGAAGTTACGGATTATCCAGAATCATTTTTGGAATATCTTCGTAACTTTAAGTTTAAAGGTGATATTCGCTCAGCACTTGAAGGGGATCTTGTCTTTAACAACGAACCAATTTTACAGGTTGAAGGAACCCTTGCTGAATGTCAGTTGGTTGAAACGGCAATTCTGAACATGATCAATTACCAGACGTTAATTGCAACTAAGGCTTCTCGGATTCGAGTTGCTGTTGGTGATGATCCGCTGATGGAATTTGGTAGTCGGCGTGCTCAAGAAGTATCCGCAGCCCTTTGGGGAACTAGAGCTGCCGTTATTGGTGGCTTTGACTCAACGTCTAACGTCCTTGCAGGCAAGATGTTTGGAATTCCAATTAGCGGTACCCATGCCCATTCAATGGTTGAAGCATTTGGGAATGATTATGATGCCTTCAAGGCGTACGCTTCAACTCATCATGACTGTGTATTTTTAGTTGATACCTATGACACTTTGAGGAGTGGGGTGCCATCAGCAATCAAAGTCGCTGATGAAATGGGAGACAAAATCAACTTCCAAGGTGTCAGAATTGATTCTGGTGACATGGCCTACATGTCGAAACGCGTTCGTGAATTGTTGGATCAAGCTGGTTATCCAGATGCTAAAATCTACGCATCAAATGACCTGGACGAAAACACGATTGCAAGTTTAAAAATGCAACACGCTAAAATTGATATTTGGGGTGTTGGAACCAAAGTAATTACTGCGTTTGATCAACCCGCACTTGGCGCCGTTTACAAGATGGTTAGCTGTGAAGACGAGAATGGTCAGATGATTGACACCATCAAGATTTCAAGTAACGCTGAAAAGGTTTCTACTCCAGGAAAGAAACAAGTATGGCGAATTACTGACAAGGAGGATGGTAAGTCTGAAGGTGATTACGTGACCCTTCACGATGAAGATCCTCGTAAGGAAGATTCAATTTTCATGTTCCACCCACAATACACGTACATTAATAAGACAGTTTCAAACTTTGATGCTCGTCCACTTCTTCAAGATATCTTCGTTGGTGGAGAGCAAGTTTATAAACAACCAACATTGAAAGAGATTCAAGCTTATGCAAAGAGTGCTTTGGCTTCATTGTGGCCTGAGTATAAGCGGGAGTTGAATCCTGAAGATTATCCGGTTGACTTATCTCAAAAGTGTTGGGATAACAAAAAGAAAATTATTGAAAAAGTTCACAGTTACGTTCAAAAAATCAAGTACGGTTCGGAGAAAAATTAATGAGAGACAAACAAGCAAAGATAATCGCTGACTTGCGGGTTAGTTCAGAGATTGACCCTGAACAAGAAATTCGCCGCAGTGTTGATTTTTTAAAAGATTACTTACTAAAATACTCATTTTTAAAGGGCTTAGTTTTGGGCATTTCTGGTGGCCAAGACTCCACATTAGCGGGAAAACTATCACAGATGGCCATCTCAGAGCTTAGGGATGAAACTGGTGACATGAGCTACCAATTTACAGCTGTTCGGTTGCCATATGGCGTGCAGGCAGATGAATCTGATGCCTTAGCTGCCATTGAGTTCATGCAAGCAGATAACGTGGCACGGGTGGACATTAAGCCAACTGTAGATGAAGCGGTAAAGTCAGTTGCTGCAAACAACATTGAAATTTCTGACTTTAACAAGGGAAATATTAAAGCTCGTCAACGAATGATCGCTCAGTACGCAATCGCATCAGCTAAGTCTGCAGCTGTAGTTGGTACTGATCATGCTGCAGAAGCGGTTACCGGTTTTTATACTAAGTTTGGTGACGGAGCAGCAGACATTACCCCGCTTTGGCGATTAGATAAGCGCCAAGGAAGAAGTCTACTTGAATATCTCGATGCCCCTAAGCATCTTTATGAAAAGACGCCCACGGCTGATCTTGAGGAAGATCGACCAGCACTTCCTGATGAAGTTGCTTTAGGCGTTTCATATACAGACATCGATAACTATCTAGAGGGGCATGAAGTTTCAGACCATGCTGCAGAGATTATTGAAGGTTGGTATGACAAAACAGCTCATAAGCGCCACACACCAATTAATGTTTACGATAATTTTTGGAAGTAAAATCGTGACAAAAGAAATGGCTTATGGGTATAATCATTATTAAAAGAGGGAGTAACCAGCGACTAAGTCGTGACTATCTCGTCAACGTGAAATCAATGTGATTTCCGGGATATCTTAAATGGTGAGACTTATGCAATTCAGTTACTGGATTCGTAAGTCTCTTTTTCTTTAGAGGAGGAAAGCAATGGCGGAAGCAAGAAAGACAATTTATCAATTGTCGGAAGATGAAGTACTATCGAAGGTTAGTGCCACCAAGAACGGTTTAAATAACGAAGAGGTTAAGGCAAGACAAGAAGAATTTGGTTTTAACCGACTGCAAGCCCAAAAGCGAACAACCATTTTGCAAAAGTTCATTGAGCAATTTAAAGACTTAATGATTATCATTTTGATTGTCGCTGCGATTATTGCCGGGATTGCCGGCGAACATATTGATGCAATTATTATTATTGCGGTGGTTATTTTAAACGCAATTTTTGGTGTTTTTCAGGAAGCTAAGGCAGAAAATGCAATTGATTCCTTGAAGCAAATGTCCGCACCGATGGCGACTGTTTTAAGAAATGGTCAGACTGAGTCGGTTAAAAGTGAGGACATTGTTCCTGGAGACATTGTGTTGCTTGAAGCAGGGGATGTTGTTCCTGCTGATTTGAGATTACTGGAAGCAAATTCCTTAAAGATTGAAGAGGCAGCTTTGACTGGTGAATCAGTTCCCGTTGATAAATCGGTTGCCGCAATCAAGGATGCTGATCTTCCACTTGGTGATCGTGACAACTTGGCCTTCATGAACAGTAACGTGACTACTGGTCGTGGGGTTGGGGTTGCGGTTTACACCGGGATGAATACAGAAGTTGGTAAAATTGCTCACATGCTGAATACCACTGAAGAGCAGACTACTCCATTGCAAGAAAACTTAAAGTCACTTGGTAAGATGTTGACTTGGTTGATTTTAGTAATCGCTGTGATTACGTTTGCCGTAGGGATGTTCAGAGGCTCAGAAAGCTTGCTAAACATGTTGCTAACAGCTATTTCATTGGCCGTTGCAGCCATTCCTGAAGGTTTACCAGCAATTGTTACAGTTACATTGGCTTTAGGAACCCAACAGATGGCTCGGAATAATGCCTTAATTAGAAAATTACCAGCTGTTGAAACCTTAGGAAGTACCGACATTATTTGTTCAGATAAAACTGGGACTCTAACCCAAAATAAAATGACGGTTGAAAAGGTATTCTTAAATGAACAGTTAACTGATGCGGGTTCAACAGAAGTCAACCTCGATGATCGATTAGCCCAAATTATGATCTTAAACAACGATACTAAGTTCCAGTCGGGCGAACTTGTTGGTGACCCAACTGAAACGGCGTTGATTCAATATTATTTAGATAAGAAATTACCAGTTAACGACTTTTTGGCTGAACACGAGCGGGTTGCTGAAATTCCGTTTGATTCAGAAAGAAAGCTAATGTCCACTTTTAACAAGTATCCTGACGGTTCAATTCAGATGAACATGAAGGGTGCTCCTGACCAGCTATTGATGCGAGTTACTAAAATCGTGGACAATGGTGAGGTTCGTGACATCACTGATGATGATTTAGCAAAAATCAGAGAAACTAATCATGACTTAGCAACATCAGCATTGCGGGTGCTAGGCTTTGCCTATAAACCAGTTGATCAGGTTCCAACCGAGCTCACTTCAGAAGCCCAAGAAAACGACATGATTTTTGTTGGTTTAATTGGAATGATCGATCCTGAACGACCAGAGGTATACCAAGCCGTTGCCGAAGCTAAGACAGCCGGAATCAAGTCAATCATGATTACCGGTGACCATCAAGATACCGCCCAAGCAATTTCGGGTCGTCTAGGAATTATCGATGATCCCAATGACACTAGCTCTGTTATGAGCGGTGCTGAGTTGGAAGAGATGTCTGATGCTGACTTTGAAAAACGAGTAGAAAACGTTTCTGTTTACGCTCGGGTGGCACCTGAGCACAAAGTTCGGATTGTTAAGGCATGGCAAAAGAAGGGGAAGGTTGTTGCGATGACCGGAGACGGTGTTAACGATGCCCCAGCCCTGAAAACTGCCGATATTGGTGTTGGAATGGGAATCACTGGTACAGAGGTTTCAAAGGAAGCGTCTGATATGGTTCTGGCAGATGACAACTTCGCCACTATCGTTACGGCTGTTAAAGCTGGTAGAAAAGTGTTTGCTAACATTCAAAAGGCATTGCAATACCTCTTATCAGCTAACTTGGGTGAAGTTTTAACCTTGTTTGTTATGACGTTGATGGGATGGCAAATTTTAGCCCCTGTTCAAATCCTTTGGATTAACTTGGTTACTGATACTTTCCCAGCGATTGCCTTAGGAGTTGAGCCGGCTGAACCAGGAATTATGAAACGCAAGCCTCGGGGAAGAACATCAAACTTCTTGTCCGGTGGGATAATGACCAATATTTTATATCAAGGTTTATTTGAAGGAATCATCACGCTTGCGGTTTATGCATTCGCAATCGCTAACCCAGTGCACAGTTCAGAAGCATTGGCCCATGCTGATGCGTTAACGATGGCGTACGCAACACTAGGTTTAATTCAGCTATTCCACGCATTTAACTCGAAGACGATTCATCAATCAATCTTCACTGTGGGGATGTTTAAAAACAAATTCTTCAATTGGGCAATGGTCGCATCAACAATTTTATTGATTGCTACTATCGCAGTTCCTGGATTTAACAAGATGTTCCACGTAACTCCATTAGTTTCTTCTCAATGGATGGTCGTACTTTTCGGTGGAATTATGATTGTTATCATCACAGAAGTAGTAAAATGGGTACAGCGTCATGTGCTCCATGAAGAATAATTAAGGTGGGAATTTAAGTGAAACAAAGAGACGTACAAACTTACGCAAAGGTTATTTCAGACGTTATCGACTTTACAGGTACTAATGGTGAGGACCTTAACGCAGATTTTGAGACACTAAGAAAGGCAGTCGATAATGATTCTGTCAGTGAAATTAGTGTTGCTGAACTAACTAGAATCAAGGATCATTTCCAATCAGGAACTGATAAGTACCAGGAGAATGTTAACAAGCTTCAAAATGCATCCGTTCCAGTTAGAATTTTAGGCCGCCATAAAACAATGGTTGCTGCATATCACGATTATGCTGATGCTTGCCAAAGCATGACTGACAGCATTGACGCTGATAATCAACAAATTGATACTGACAAGTTCAACCAGTCAGAAAAAGACCAAGAAAACTTTATTGATAAGTTTTCTAAGGCTGCGAACCGGGTCATGGGTAGCATAATGTAGGCAAACGCCGGAAATCAAATTCAGCTAGCTCTTTTCAAGTCACAAACTTGAGGGCTGGCTGTTTTTTTGTCTAAATCTTACCTGTCACACTTGGCCAGAATGATATAATAATTAGTGAGAAAATTTTGAGGTGAATGTAGTGACTGAATTAAGTAAAAAGGTAGTTGCTGAACTATCGGGGATTTCTAAATCTCAAGTGGATGCAACATTGAAGATGCTAGATGAAGGCGATACAGTTCCCTTCATTGCTAGGTACCGAAAGGAAAGAACCCATAATCTGGACGAAGTTCAAATTAGGGATATTCAAGATACAGCTAAGAAAATTCAGAACCTTGATAAGCGAAAAGAAGATGTGGTTAAAAAAATTGCTGAACAAGATCAGTTGACCCCTGGGTTAAAAACTAAGGTTCTCAATGCGGAGACTCTCCAACAAGTCGATGACCTGTATTTGCCATACAAACAAAAGCGGCGGACTAAGGCCACAATCGCTAAGGAACAAGGGATGATGCCAGTTGCTGAAGCGGTATTAACGTTTGCGGGCGACATCAAACAGAAAATTAAAGCAGCAGTTGATCCTGATAAAGATTTAGCAACTGAAGAAGACGTAGTTGCTGGTGTTCATGAAATTTTAGCAGAGCAGATCGGTGAGCATGCGGAATACAGGGCGTGGATTCGTAAACAAACTTTAAGTAAGGGCGTGTTAGTCTCTAAAGTTAAGCCCAAGGTTAAGGACAGTGAGGATGCTCAAACTTACCAACAGTACTTTGATTTTGAGGAAAACGTCAAAACTGTTCCAGAATTTAGAGTATTAGCAATCAACCGGGGCGAGAAAGAAAAAATTCTTAGTGTTAAAATTTCAGTCGACGAAGATGAAATTACTAATTACCTCCACTTTAAGTTGATTGGCAACCACAATGATTACAATGCCGAAGTAATTGCAGATGCCGCGGCGGATGCGTATAAACGGTTCATTGGCCCAGCCATCGAACGAGAAATTCGTGCTGAGCTTACTGAAAAGGCTGATGCCCATGCTATCGATGTGTTCGGAAAGAATCTGTACAATTTGTTAATGCAGGCACCTTTAAAGGGCAGAATTGTTATGGGGTTTGATCCGGCCTATCGGACAGGGTGCAAGCTAGCTGTGATTGACCAAAATGGTAAGTATTTGGGTAAGACGGTAATTTATCCCCATAAACCGGCATCCGAGTCTAAGCGCAAAGCAGCTAAGGGTGAATTTATCGACTTTATCAATCAATTCAATGTTGAGATGATCGCCATTGGTAATGGAACGGCAAGTCGAGAATCAGAACAATTTGTTGCAGATGCGATTAAAGAAATAAAGCACCCAATTTTTTACGTAATTGTTAATGAAGCTGGAGCATCAGTCTATTCTGCAAGTGAAGTTGCCAGAAGAGAATTTCCGGACTTCAGTGTTGAACAGCGATCAGCAGTTAGTATCGGTCGTAGAATTCAGGATCCGTTGGCGGAACTGGTTAAAATTGATCCCCAGGCAATTGGCGTGGGTCAGTACCAACACGATGTTTCCCAAAAGGAATTGTCGGAAAAACTTGATCAAATTGTTGAAACTGCCGTTAACCAAGTTGGGATTAATTTAAATACCGCTAGTCCTGACCTGTTAGTCCATATTTCTGGATTATCTAAGACGATTGCTACGAACATTGTTACTTATCGTAATGAAAATGGACGATTTAATGATCGTAAGCAATTGACAAAGGTTCCTAGGCTTGGACCGAAAGCATTTGAACAGTCAGTTGGGTTCCTGCGCATCATTGGTGGTAAAAATGCCTTTGACAACACTGATATTCATCCGGAAAGCTATGCTGCAGCAAATAAATTATTAAAGATGTTTGACTTGGATGAGTCTGACTTAGGTTCCCAAGCGGCAAAAGAAAAATTGATGAACGTAAATACTTCAGAATTGGCAACTCAATTGGATATTGGTGAAGCGACTCTAAAAGATATCATTAAAGGAATCGTTGCCCCAGGACGTGATCTTCGTGATGACATGCCCACTCCGTTACTGAAGCAGGATGTGTTGAAGATTAGTGACCTTCGTCCAGGGATGAAACTTCAAGGGACAGTTAGGAACGTTGTTGATTTTGGGGCATTCGTCGATATTGGGGTTAAACAAGATGGTTTAGTTCATATTTCTAAGCTAAGCAATAAGTTTGTTAAGGACCCCAGTACAGTTGTTGCTGTGGGAGACATCGTGAATGTTTACGTTGAATCAATTGATGAAAAACGCTCACGAATTCAGTTGTCAATGATTGAACCAAGTGCGTCAGAAAAGGAATAGAATTGATAGATTCAGAATTACAACGATTAGTTGAACAGGTTTCATTGGAATCCTTTGGTAAGCCCTTTTTACACCAGGCGTCCTTTAATGGCAGGTTAAAGACTACGGGTGGTAGGTATCGTCTAAATGATCACAATATCGAAATCAATAGAAAAATAGCTGAACAGTATGGGCAAACGGTTCTTGTAGGGATTATTAAGCATGAACTTTGCCATTATCACCTTCATTTATCTGGTCATTCTGGGAAGCATAACACCCCTGAGTTTAAAAACCTGTTGAAGGCTGTTGGGGGATCAAGGTTTGCGCCACCGGTTGGTAGTCCTTATAAATATGGCTACGTTTGTGAGAAGTGTGGTCTAAAATACCAACGAAAGCGAAAAATTGACTTAAAAAAGTATGTTTGTGGCCGTTGTCGTGGTAAATTGAAATTAGTAGAAGAAATAAGCTAAGAAAAGGGGAATTGTGATGGCAAAGATTATCGTTAGGGTGCCAGCATCATCCGCAAATTTAGGACCCGGAATGGATTCATTAGGATTGGCATTTAAGCTGTATTACACAGTGATTGTTGAAGAGAAAACTACTGAGTGGAAGGTTAATCATGCATTAGGTGATGACGTTCCTACGGACGAAAACAATTTGATTGTCCAAAGTATCTTAAAAACAAACCCAGATATTCATCCACACCAGTTAACCGTTATTTCTGATGTTCCAATTGCCCATGGGTTGGGTTCAAGTACCACAGCTGTAGTGGCTGGTATCAAAATTGCAAATTCACTAGGTGACTTAAATCTTTCCACTGACGAACAAATCAGAATTGGTAGTGAGATTGAGGGACATCCGGAGAATGTTGCTGCCGCAATTCTCGGCAATTTGATTGTATCAACATATGATGGCAAAGATGCTGTTGCTAGTGCAATTGATGCGGGTGAGCTATCTGCACTTATGTATATCCGCCCAGACGGAATTTCTGAAGTAGAGAGTCGAGCAAAATTACCAAAGACGCTGAATTATCAGGATGCAGTGCTTAGCAGTAGCCGAGCCAATATGTTTGTAACGCTAATGAGTCAGGGAAAAATCCACGATGCGTTGCCACTAGTTGAAGGTGATAAGATGCACGAACCATTTAGAAAAGCAATTGTTCCTGAACTAGATGTGATTCGTGAAAAGGCTCATTCAATGGATATTTACGGCACATATTTAAGTGGTGCTGGTCCTACAGTAGGAACTTTGGGCAAGAAATCTGATCTAGTTCAGTTGCGCTTAGAATTGCAACAAATGGACCTAAATGGAAGCCTCAGAATACTCGATGTAGATACTGAAGGGGCAACCGTTCGCGGAGAATAAAAAAACCATTGTCATGAATGCTGCCATCTGATATAATTATTCTTGTTGATTGATGATGCGGCCATGGCGGAATTGGCAGACGCGCAAGATTAAGGATCTTGTCGGGAGTTCTCCCGGTGGAAGTTCGAATCTTCTTGGCCGCATAAATATATAATAAAAGTCCGAAACAGCTTGGGAATCCTTGCTGTTCCGGACTTTTTTTGTATTAGTTTGGATGTTATTAACAGCAGCAAAGCTTCTAGGATGCGATCCTATGGTAATCTATGCTGGAGATAGTGAATTTGAGCACCCTGCAAGAGTCTGCGTAAATATTTTACTAGGTTCACTTCATGGAACCATCCATAAAAGATACGACAAAGATGCGACTTTTGACATTACTTTTTGTTATACACTGACTTTTGCAATCGGCCGGTTATAAAAAACAGAAGAGGAAGTAATTTAAAATGGCAAAAGTTCCAGCAAAAAAAGCTTTTACTATTACAAATTTAGATTCAGATAACGCAGTTCAAAAGGTATATGTGGGAACAAAGAACTTATATGCCTTGCAACGGGTTGGATCTGATTCATATATCTCACGTGCACCCATTGACCCATTCACAGGTACAGCTCAATCTGCAGTTGCCCAAGATACAATGATTATTAAAGGTACCGGTCATTCTCAAACATTAGACTGGTATCAATATAATGGTGTTGATTACTTTTTGGTCGCTATTAAGACAAATGACAAAAAATGGGCAACGCAAATTGGTCGAGTACAGTATAAAGCAGGTACTACTATCACTGGTAACACCCTTATTACAAGAATGTCGTCAATTAACAGGGCACAAAAGGCCGACGCTTCAATCGGTACTTTACTTCGAACCGAAGCAGCTGTTTCCACTAGCCGGAAGGAAATTTTAATTCTAGCTATGGCTCAAGACGCAGCGGGTCACAATACAAAATCTGTATTTACTCGTTACAATTTGAACGCGGTAAATGCTATCTTTGACAGAATTGAGAACAGTTCAAAGAACTTCATTTCAGCAGGAGACGCTGAAGTTCGTGCTGCTGCTATTTCAACAATGACTGTTAATGGTAGCCTGTACAGTAAAACAGCAAATAATTCTATTCAGGGAATTGATTTGTCTGATGGTGCTGCAGTTTACTTGTCATCAGGTAATGAAGGCGAAACTCCTTACATCACAAAGTTCCTTTGGAATGGTTCAATTTCAATTGGTAAGCCTTTATATAATATTTATTGGCCAAAATATCCTAGCACTGGTGAAAGCCTAGTTGAAACCGAAGGATTGCAATTGAAGGACTATCTATATTTGGGCATTGGAACTCATACAAAGCCTGCTAGTTACACTTATAATCAAGGTAATCATACAAAAAATAACTACGTTTATTACATTGATAAAACATTGTTTTAATATAAAGAAAAAACACTGCCAATAGAGGTAGTGTTTTTTTGTGCTTGCCTACTATTTTGCCAACACTAGGCCATATTCAATTGTTCCACCTTTAAGCGTTGAAGGATACCCTTGCTTATTTGCTGATGTATATAGGTTACCAGAAACGGATATACCCAACTTATATCCTTGCGATATAAGTGCTGCAATTTTTTTGGAAGTATATCCGTTTGATTGTAAGATACCTGATACTTGTTGGGCAGTATAAGCTGCACTAGGAGCTGAACTACTAAGCACATACCGCATATTCTGTTTAGAAGAATATGGTTTACCATTTGTAACAACACTTGGCAAAGTATAGTTACCTTGTAAAGAACTTAAATTTATCACGTGGCTGTATCCTTCAAGTTCAGGATATAAATTATTAGTAACATTTTTTATTGCCTTTTTTGACAAATCTAAACTGACATCAGCATTGGGGAATAATTTAAGCACCGCTCTAGCTAATTTTTGCGACCTGTCAGTATTTAAATAGTTTGTATAGTCACTATCAGAAGAAAAGCTGTTGATGTTACGGGCAAGGAATGGGGCAACGTTTCCAGACCACGTATAACCACTAACTTTACCGCCAAAATTACTAATTTTATAATACACCCGTTTATTATGGACAAACGACCTAGTAACGAACCACGTTGTATTGTAGTAATTTTTAAGATTATGAATTTTCTTTTTAAAATTAGTGTTCCAGATATAAGCGTTTGTTTTTGATTTAGTGTAATACGTTGGGATATCTTCGTCACTACGATATGTGTACCATGTATATTTGTTAATTGTACGGTCGGCATGTGCGATTGGTTGTTGCATAGCAAGCCCCAACCCTGCAGCAAACAAACCGGTTATTAGAATGCTTGTAAATTTCTTGTTCATAATTAAATCTCTCCCCTCAATACCCTAATTATCTACTGATGTAATTTATCACACAAGTGATTTACACAAACGCAATGGGTTCTTAATCTTTTTGACTTACCCCAAAATTAATTAACGTTGTCTCACTTTAGAAAGTGATATGTACTTGCTGTGTTCAGCTAGATTCAGGATCATCAAAGTTTCTAGTATGCGAGTCTATGGTAATCTATGCAGGATATAACGCAGTTGATCACCCTACAAGAGCCTGCGTAAATATTTTACCAGGTTCACTTCATGGAACCATCCATAAAAGATGCGACAAAGATGCGACATTTGACATTACTTTTTGTTATACACTGACTTTTGTAATCGGCCGATTATAAAAAACAGAAGAGGAAGTAATAAAAAATGGCAACTAAAGACCATAGCATGAAACCAGGAAGCATTGCCGCATACAAGCAGTACACATTGGAAGGGCTACCTTCAACTGATAGCTACATGCGTGTAGCACAAAAAACATTTATTGCGGGTGAATTTGCATATGCTGTGCAAGTATTCAAAGGTGCTTCAATTGCAAAGGTATCAAAAGGACGTATTAGCGGAAGTGTTATTGACTTTTCAGAATTCCAACCAATGACGTTAAATGGTTTTGGTCATACCCAAACATTAGAATTGTATAATTGGCAGGGCAAAGATTACTTTTGGATTGGTACTAAGGGCATTCAAACACAAAATAATGAAGCAAACCACTACAACAAAGATTATTGGGCAACTCAATTAGGAAGATTTGAATTTCAAGAAGGTCAAACCCTTGAAGTTACAGATATTGATAGATTGACTTACCTCACTAGAATCAACACAACAGGGGCTTCAGAAGGGGCGATTGGTCGTGTAGAAGCTGCTCTATCGTCAGATAATAAGTATCTCTTAATTATGACCGTTAATAAAAATTGTAAGCAAGCCCGTATGACCATTTACGACAATGCTGCTCTTAACACTGCTCTTGATTCAAGTTCCACTGTTTCAATGGCGGATATGACCGGCAACATTAAGAAAACATGGTTAGTATCAGGAAACATTTACAGTATCTTGTTAAATGGTTCCATTCAAGGCATCGACCTTTCAAATAAATTTAAGGCTTCAGATAACTGGTATGTTTATATTAGTGGTGGTAATGCTGGTGAAACACCTTCAATTACTAAAACTACATTTGGGAACACCGCTGGATTATCTAAAGGTAAGTATGCAGATAATTGACAGTACTAATATCTATCTAGGTATTGCATACCATGATAGTGAGCACACAATTGGTAATTATATTTACCGTACAGATAAAAATAGTTACTAATAATACAAAACACACACCGAAGTGTGTGTTTTGTATTATCTATTATTTTTCTATTAATACCAGTCCTTGTTGCGGATCATCTACGTTCTTTTTTAAGTTAAATCCATTCATATATATTCCTATGGTATATGCTTTATTTAAATCAACACCATGGTTTAATAGCATTGATTTGATTTTAGCTACCCTTTGAGCATTTGAATCAGTATTCGGCGAATTCAAGTAGTTGTCAACATCTTTAAATGCTAGCACGTTTCCTTTAGGTTTATCTTTTGTATCTCTGAACAATGCATACAACGACGCATTAACAGTAACCTTACTATTTGGGAAAAGCGATAATACTTGCCTTGTTACCATTTGAGTAGGCGATTGAGAAATAAAACGACCGTAATCAGTATTCGTCATTTTGTCCAATAAGATACTTTTTACTTTAGAAAAATCGGGGTTATAACCCTGATTCAGATAACCACGCCAAACGTAACCGGTAACCAATTTTTTTGACACAGGTGACATGTTGTAAACTTGATAATAAACAGAATTTTTACCATTGTGCTTTAAAACGATTGTTCCAGAGCTATACCAAGTGGTATTTGGGTAGTTTTTAAGGTTTGCAGCTTTTTCTTTGTGATTCAAATGTTTCCAAACATAAGCATTTTTAGAGAAGCTTTTTGCATGATACACCTTTGCCCCAATACCCCCTGGAAATGACGACTTAACAACGGTGTAACCATTACTTGCATGTGTTATAGGCTGTTGTACTGCAATCCCCAAACCTGCTGCAAGTAAACCCGTTGTTATGATCCCTGCAAATTTCTTGTTCATAATTAAATCTCTCCCCTCAATACCCTAATTATCTACTGATGTAAGTTATCACACAAGTGATTTACACAAACACAATGGGTTCTTAATCTTTTCAAATGATAAAATCTTTACTTTATTTGCCTTATTTTTTTGCACCAATGGAGTTGAACCGTTGCTTGTCACCAGAAATGGGGTGAAATATCCTTTTGGGCTACTCATCAGAACCATACAAAGCTTTTAACTCATTACCTACTAAGCCTTCTAGTCTAGTGGGAATGCCAAATAATTCTGTAAATTTAACAGCATTATATGTGGGGATTTCATTTAATTTCGCATACTCAATTAAAAGATCAATTGCAAATTTGTCTGCGGAATTTTCTTCTCTAATAGTTGTGGTGCTAACCGTTACAACATCACTATCACCATTTATAATATGACCCATTTCATGTGCAAATTGGAATGGAATTTGTGTTTTAGGATCCCAGTTCATGTTTATAATAACTAGCTTCATAAGATAGCTTGAGGTGGGCACATAGTCCGAACGCATACGATCACTACTTAGAATAAAACCAATGTGGTGTTTGTATGCATAATTACAAAGATAGTTAATCAATTCATCCATATATTATTTGTCCTTACTTTTAAGATATGCTGTAACAATGTCTAGTAAAACCTCCCTTTGGGATTCCGAAATAGGCTTTCCTTCAATATGTAAACGTTCTTGCGATTTTATTGGACCGGTTCTACGCTTTGAAATCATATAAAAGAAATACAGTGCATTTAATTATTATGTTAGGGGAGGCTACTGAATGAGGAGTGGAACATATAAACACATTGAACAAATTCTTATGGATCATCCTTATATAGAACGTTATATAAAAGAAAGAGAAGATGAAATTAGTTATCCATATATTCAACGGGATGCAAACGTTGGTGGTGGTAAAGCCCAGTATAAAAATGATGAAGGGACAGCCATGATGGCAATAACTATTGCATCCGATAAAGAAATTAATTTTCTTCGTTTCACTAAACAAATGGTAGATGAATGTGTGAATGAAACGGATCCAGAAACGCTATCAATAATTACTGAATTATACTTTAAGAAAAACCGTAGTTTAACTTTGACCGGACTTAGCCAGAAATTGAATCTTAGTCGGTCACAAATCGCTAGGAAGCGAAGTGATTTCTTTGAACAAGTTGCTTTGAAGTTAGGATTTCCGGATTAAAAGATGCGACAAAGATGCGACTTTTGACATTACTTTTCGTAGTATTCTGGTACTGTAGAAAAAGTTAATAAATAGCAAGTCTATAGGTTAGAATAATATTCTTCAATATTTAGCAGTGCTACCACTTCAATCCAATGAGTGGTGGCACTGCTTTTGTTTACTTAAAAATTGATGAATAGAAGAAACACTCGCTATCGATTATTTATATATTCAACGTTCCTTTAGGAAAACTCAACTATTCTCCCGTACAGAATCCGACGATTGTGTGACCGAAAGTAGAAACTAATATTCAGTTCCAAGATAAGACTTTGATTGAAGCGCGGTGCATTAACTATCAACAAATGAGAAATGCGTATGCAGATATTATGGAAAATGGTTCAGTCAAAGCAGCGTACCGAACCGTCACCAACCCGACGAACGGAGAAATCATGGCAACTAACTTTACAGGTTATAAGCGGAACCCGTCGACGCAGATATTCGACGCAGCTACTGCGAAAATTAAATCAATTTCGAAAGATCTAGGTATGACCCCACAAAGTAGAGCGGAATTATTGGACTTATCAAAAGACGACGATAACGGTGATTCAGTTAAGAAATTGAAAGAATTGTTTGGTTAAGCACGTAAAGGCGTGCTTTTTATTTTGCAATAAAGGGGGTGATTAGGTTGGTATGAATAAAGTAGTTTTTGAAGATGTTGTCGAAAATTATATATAAATAAAGAAATGGAGAAATAAATAATGGTAACTGCAAAAAGAAAATATAAATTAATAATGCCAGGTTCACAGGTTGTGCAAAAGTTTTACTTAGATTCTGATGATACTGCTTATGCATTACAAATGTATGGATCAGACGGAAAGGACATGATGTTGTGCTACGGTAAAATTAACCCTAACCAAACTGAAATTGACTTTACGGGATCTGGTTTTAAGAGAACCAGATTGGTTAACTTTGGGCATGGGCAAACTTTCGAGCCTTTCAAGGATACTACTGATGACGGCAAATGGGCCTGGGTAGTAACGTATGCTAAATCAAGTACTGATGAAGATTCTATTCATTGGGCAACTAGAGTTGGAGTAATTCCGCTCATTCAATTACTTATTTGAATAATCTAGGAACTGGTAAAAATCCAAATATGTCACTACATCGGGTGGATGCGGCGTTATCATCGGATAAGTCTAGGTTAGCAATTTGGACACAAGGATCAGGATCAACATCAAGTGCAACTAAACGGATTACAGCATTAAATGCTATGCCGCTATTTGAAGCTTTAAAGAATGGCAATATTAGTGCCAAAACTGATCCAAGATTGGTATCTGGTGGAAGTTTTTATGTTTCTAGTCGAAACATTACAAAATATGTTTATCCGCAAAATTCCTGGCAAGGTATGGAACTGTCTAACAAACGTAGTGCAGCAAATGGTGGATACAACTGGTTATATTTCACCAGTGGACAGGCTGTAAGTAATAATGTACCTAAGATTATTCGCTCACCTTGGAATGTCTTAGCTTCGACTCAAGATATAATTAATATTACCTTTACAGATTTATCAGGTAATGTTGAAATTGAGGCTCCACAGTTACTGGATAATTATGTATACTTCGGTATTGAATCAGGAACTGCTGGTGGTAAAACACATTATATTTATAGCGTTCTTAAATCAGATTTTGATTAAAGAAAAAGCCTTACCATTAGGAGGGCTTTATACATATTATTTCGGAATTCCAATAACTATTGCACGTGATTGATAATCAATCATATCTACAAAATTTGGTAAATTTACGGGGAAGGTATATTGCTTAGAAAGTTTTAAAGCTTTTGTATTATCGATAGCTTCTGCGTTACCGACAAAGTCTGCGGCAATTTTGTAATCACTCATAGACTTGCGTACATCACCTGTATATCCCATGTTATTCAAATCTTGTTCAATATATTTTATGGCAATCGACGGAGCCATTCTTTCGTAACGATCATCTGGATTAAAAGTGATTACTTTTAAATTTGTAAAGTGGTTAGAGTATTTTTTTGATCTTGTATATGAATATTTTGCTAAATTTACATCTATACCCGAATTTGGAAATAACTTGTTTACCATTGAATTTAATTTCGAGGCACGATTGGTGTCAATATAGCTTATATAAGAAGCGTTGTCGTTAAAGAGTGTAGCCATTTTTTGTGTGTTCTTTGTAAGGTAACCTGACCAAACTGTTCCCTTCACTTTTGGATTATATGCAGAAGCGACCTGATAGTAAACTTCGTTTTTTCCCTTAACTTGTTTAACGTAAGCCTTAGATACCATCCAGATGGTGTTAGGATAATTTTTTAGGTTATGAACACGTTTGGTGTGAGGGTTATTCCAAATATAGGCTTTTTTACTACGGGTAATTGAGTAGTAAGGAATCGGACCGGTAAACTTACTGCCATCAAACGAATAATTGCTAGGAATTTTGCTTGCACTGGCTTGCTGACTCCATGCACCAGTAAAGCCCATTAGCAGGCCGTAAGTAATTATTGCGAGTTTAATTGATTTTTTCATATTCTCTCCTCCATTATTGCTATCAAGTATAACAAGAAAGGTGGTGATGCAGCTAGAATTGTCTTATATAATGCTTAAAAATGTACCTAATAAGCCAAAGAAACTGACAGTTAACCAGCAACTAATCCTGTTGATAGGTGCAATAGATTCAGAGAATCATTTGGTCTGCAAAGATTTAGATTCACGACTAACGAAATTAGAAAACCAAGCAAAGCCTGAATAAGGCTTTTTTATTTTGAAAGGAAGAGATATTTATGAATAATGGTTCATTTGATATTGCAAGCGTACTTACATTTGTGCTTACGGTAATTCCGGCACTTTACAAATTGTTACACCCACTGATTCAAGCAAAGATTGATACTGAAAAAGACGAACAAACCAAACAAAAACTAGAAATTGCCGACAATTTGGCCAAAGCAGGCGTGGCTGAAATGGCAGTCATGCAAGATATGTCAGCGACTGACCGTAAGAAGGAAGCCATCAACTTCGTTATTAATCACATGGATGATTTAGGTAAGACGATTTCTGAAGGTGCAGCAAGTGCTAAGGTCGAATCTGCCTATCAAAATTACAAAAACAATATCGGTGGTGACATTCACCGACCAATCGAACCAACCGAAGTTGCTGCTGACCCTGACCCGGTAAAGGACGGTGAATAATATGACTAGAGAAGTTGCAGATATTGCTTCATATCAAGGTAGTTCAATTGAATACTTGAAAACATTGCGTAAATACGCTTCAAGTTTGTTAGTCAAATTAACCGAAGGTTCTGAAAATGGTTCAGCATATGTTAACCCCAAAGCTGGCGCACAAGTTGCCAATGGGCTGCAAGTGTTTGAATCAGTGGGGGTCTATCACTTCTTTAAAGGAAACTCACAATATTATGGTGACAACGACCCAATTAATGAAGCAAAGTTTTTCTTGAAGCAAGCCTTGAAGTTAGGGCTAGATAAAACCACGGTCATGATCATTGATGTCGAAGATACATCAGTAATGGCTGACGCCACGCATGATGTAAATCTATTTCTGAAGTACCTAAACGACAACGGATATATGAATACGGTCGTCTACGCTTCCGCTTCATGGTTCAAAAAAGGGTGGGCAACTCACTATATTAATAAGGACGCCTTATTTAACAACGCGCCAATTTGGGTTGCTTCATATGGTTCAGCAAATAGTGGCGTAAGTGGTACCAATGCATGGCAGTACACTAACAACGGTCACGGCTTGAATGTAGACTTCAGTTATGACCTGGACGGTTGCTTATCCGGAATCGCTGATTATCAAGTTAAGTCAGTTAACGATACACCAACAACTGACCAACCGGAAACGCCACAACCTGACCAACCCGCACAACCTGAAACTACTGAACTAGAATCAGGCATGTACACGATTGTCGCTGATTATGTGACGGTCTATACTGACCCAAAACTACAAGCAACAGCCAATGAACAGCTGGCTAAAAGCAGTGTCCTGGTATGTGTTCCCGCTGATAATACAGGTAAAAGTTTGATGATTGGCCGGGATATGTATATCACTGCTGATCAAAATAAAGTGCAATTTAAGAAGGGGTGATTTAATTGCGCATGCTAGGGCTGACAATCGAAGATTGGGCTTCGCTAATTGGAGTAGTAGGCTCCATTTCTGGCATTGTATTTTACCTGTTTCGGGTAATTGTCGTTAAACCAATGTCCGATAAAAGCCAAGCACTAAATACAGCAATCGAATCACTAACTAAAGAAGTTAAATCAATGCGTCAACAAGAAGAAGCTGAACATGAAAACTACGAAGGAAAGCTGCATAGTCATGATATTCAGCTGGCTCGTCATGAAGAAGAAATCAAAACGCTATTTCGACATACCGATGACAACTAAAAAGCACCCCTATTTGGGGTGTAGTTATACATAAAAGATGCGACAAAGATGCGACTTTTGGGCATACAAAACGGTATACACTTAGTAGTGTAATCCAGCTGGTTACCAATAATAATCCTAAAGGAGTTACAAAATATGTCATTTGATGTTTCAAATACACCTGATGGTTACGAAATTGACGATTCAGGTTCATTTACTTTTAATACAAAATGCGGGGTGCGTACTAGTCCCGACATGAGCGTAACACCAGTTACTTATTATCAAGTCGGTCAAACTGTGTACTATGCCCGAAAAATTAAGAATGGTAATCATTTCTGGTTATCTTATATTGGTGCTTCAGTAAATTGGGCATTCGTACCTTACGCGAATACTGATACTGGGGTAGTTTTTGGTACAGACTCAGATAATACTAATCCAATCAAACCAGTTGACGGTGGTTCTACGGGTGGAAGCACAAGTGGAAACCAAGACGGGGTTGGTTCATTAACTGGTCAAGCAGCCGCAGACGTTGCTGACCAAACACCAGAAGGTTTTGAATATGTGACAAATGGAAGTATTACAATTACTGATTCTGCGTATGCTTATGGTTATGCACAGCCCAACACCCTAGCTGATTTAGTTGATGAAACATTATCAGTAGGAGATACAATTTATTATGATAAGAAAATTAAGGAAGATGGCTGTTACTGGTCACACTATACAACTTCAACTGGGGTGAGTGCGTTCTTACCATATGGTCAATTTATTCCATCCTTTATGTATTATTCAACAGACAACAATCCTGGAGACCCAGTGATTCCACAAAATGGTTCCACAGGAGGTGGTGAGACCGGTGGCGGTTCAACAACCGGGCGTCCACAAGGTGGAGAAGATACCGAACAGTCAAGTTTCAAAAGTACAGCACTACCCAATAAAGAACTGATTGATGAAGTGATTCATGTTCGTGGTTTTGTAAAACTGGTTGATAGTAATGGATGGACTCGAGAGACGCCGGATAAGGATGGTAAAAAAGTTACTCTTTTAAAGATTGGTGATAATTACCATTACGAATATAAACTTGTGGCACAAGGTAGATTATGGGCTAAAGGTAAAGATGGCACATATTTAACATTAGGTACATTAACAAAGCCATTGAAGACCACTAAGAGTTCTAGTACACCAACTTCTAAGTTTAACTATGTAAATGATTCCTCACATAAGCAGCCAATTGAAGATATTTGGGACTATACTTTTAGTGATGAAGAATACAATAGTGATGATTCAGGTTATAGTGTTCAAACCTTACGGGAGAATCCACAAGAAGATCTAGTTTTGAATTCGTCAGAGGAAACTTTAATTGAACAACTTAGAAATGATATAAGCAGTACCGACCAACAAAATGGTATAGAAGACAGTGTTCTAGTAGGCTTTATTACTGATACTCACTTTAATAGTTTTAAAACACCTGGAACCGTTCGTGCTCTTAGACAAATGAAGCTAATGAGTTATATTGCTAAAAACGTTGGTTTGGACTATGTAGTTCATGGCGGTGACTTGAACGATGGAGTACAACCTATCGCTTGGGAAAAAGCAGATGTTCAAAGAGCAGTGGATGCAATGAAGTTAGGACGCCGGCCATTTGCAATTCTCCAGGGTAATCATGATGACAATTCTGGAATGGCACGTGATGACAACCGGGACTATGCTAACGGAGAATGGGGTTATTGGCCAGGTCATATTATCCATAATGATGTTGCAAACCAATTACGATTAAATGAATTTAGTCAATTTATCAATGCTAAATCAAATGCTAATAATGCCTTATATGGATCATATAAAATACCAAATAGTGATGTTAATATTGTTATTTTAGATGGTTTTGATCAGCCTGATAATTACGGCTCATTTGTTCAAAAGCGCTCCGCATTCAGGCATGGATGGACTCATTTTAGTTCAACTCAAAGAGCCTGGCTTCAAGGTGAGCTTGATGATATTCAAGGACGAGGTGAGAAGGCGTTAGTGTTCACTCATATTATGTTTAAAGGATTAACCTGGCAAGCTGCTGAAAATACTTTTGCAGAAAATGATGTGAATAATGACGGTGGTTTGATTAGAAATGTAATCGAAGCTCATTCGGGCACCGTATTAGGTGTATTTGGGGGGCATACGCACGTAGATGATTATACAGAGTCGGGTAATGTGACATATGTAACTACAGGATGTGCACTTCCTGACCGTGGCGAAGGCAGTGAGTCTCGAAGCATTGGTTCGGAAAATGAACCACTGTTTGATGTACTTCAAATTAAGCCAAGTCTGAATAAAATTTACAGACATCGAATTGGGTATAAAGGAAATCGTTTTATAAACGAAATTAGTTTCTAAATAAAAAAAGGTCTTGCAGTAGCAAGACCAATACATAGATTATTTCATAATAAATATAGAACTGCCACTATAAAGGCCACCTTCTCGACCCTTAAGATGATTTAAGATAACAAATCCTATTTTACCGTTAAAGCTTTCCCTGTCATTAGCTGAGATGCCATCGGCAGTAAGGGCATTATAAAGGTCGGAAGTTGTGGGCAATGAATTACTTGAAGGCAAAGAATTTACTAACTGTTCCACGTTCTTTAGTTCTTTGACACTACTATTAATTGCATTCACGTCATATTTTATTGAATTAACTGCATTATCATCCCAGTATAGTGATCCTTTATTTTGTGCATACTTTGATAAGTTCAAATCTAGTTTTGCATTTGGAAGTGCTTTAAGAATCATTCTGGAAACCGCTTGCTTAGAAGCAGATTGAACGAAGTGCAAATAATCGTTACTGGAACCGTAGTTAGTGAGAATTGGTAATGAAGACAAATCGTTTTGAGCACTAATTGAGTTTCCTACAGTACCGCTGTTTTCAGAGTTTGAACTGCCCTTGGTTGTGTTGTTAGTGCTTATTTTTAAATAATTCCTGTGTACGAATCCTGAAACTTTACCATTGCCACTAGTAACCTGATAGTATATTCCTGATTTATGCCCCTTAACCATTTTGACGCTTTTTGACAAGTACCATGTAGTGTGAGGATAGTTCTTTAGATTGTGCAGTTTTTTGGTATGATTCCAATTCCACATGTATGCAGTTCCCTTCGTTTTAGCACGTAAAGGTACATTATTGTAATTTTTGGTTTTAGTCCACTTATATGCGGCGTGTGCTGTTGGTTGTTGAACCGCAAGCCCCACACCTGCAGCAAACAAACCGGTTATTAAAATGCTTGTAAATTTCTTGTTCATAATTAAATCTCTCCCTTCAACACCCTAATTATCTACTGATGTGATGGCCCACACAAGCGATTTACACAAACGCAATGGGTTCTTAATCTTTTTGACTTACCCAAAAATCAATTAGCGTTGTCTCACTTTAGAAAGTGAGGGGGCCTTTTGTCTTAACTGTGTTTAATTATGTTTAGCATAACAAGCTTTTAGGAGCGTGACACTGTTGATCTATGCCGGATATAGCGAATTTGAGTACTCTGCAAGAGTCTGCGTAAATATTTTATTAGGTACCTTTCATGGACCATCCATAAAAGATGCGACAAAGATGCGACTTTTGGCATTACTTTTCGTAGTATTCTGGTACTGTAGAAAAAGCTGATAAATTGCAATTCTATAGGTTAGTATAATATTCTTCAAAAATTTAGCAGTGCTACCACTTCAATCCAATGAGTGGTGGCACTGCTTTTGTTTACTTAAAAATTGATGAATAGAAGAAACACTCGCTATCGATCATTTATATATTCAACGTTCCTTTAGGAAAACTCAACTATTCTCCCGTACAAAATCCGACGATTGTGTGACCGAAAGTAGAATCTAATATTCAGTTTCAAGACAAAACTTTGATTGAAGCATTGTGTATTAACTATCAACTAATGAGAAACGCATACGCGGATATTATGGAAAATGGTTCAGTCAAAGCAGTATACCGAACCGTTACCAACCCGACGAACGGAGAAATCGTGGCAACTGACTTTATCGGCTACAAATGCAAACCGTCAACGCAGATATTTGATTTCGCCACTGCAAAAATTAAATCAAACTCAAAGGATTTAGTCATGACCCCACAAAGTAGAGCGGAATTATTGGACTTATCAAAAGACGACGATAACGGTGATTCAGTTAAGAAATTGAAAGAATTATTTGGTTAAGCACGTAAAAGCGTGCTTTTTATTTTGCAATAAAGGGGGTGATTAAGTTGGTATAAGTAAGAGTAGTTTATAAAAACGTTGTTAAAAAATTATATGAAAATACAGAAATGAGGAAATAAATAATGGTAACTGCTACTAAAAGATACACTTTAAATTTTGCGGGTGATGATTCTCACAACAAGGTTGTACAAAAGACATACCTTGACTTCGCGAATAAGGATGAAGTTACTGGCGAAGTGACTGCATATGCAATGCAAATGAAACCAGGCAATACTACTGATATGGAATTATATATGGGTAAATTCCAAGAGGGTGATTCGGAAATAACTCTAAAGCCCTACATGAGTTTAAGTAATTTTGGTCACGGGCAAACCTTTGAAGTATTTAAAGATACCGATGGTTCCAAGTGGGCATGGGTGGCAACTTATAAAAGTTCTAGTGAAGTAGATACTCTTGGTGATCATTGGGCAAGTCGTATTGGAGTTATTCCGCTGGATGGAATTGATAAAAATGCTAGTTCAGTCCATTCATTGACTGATCTTAATTATCTTGGTGGTAAGAAGGACTTTTCTATGCACCGTGTTGACGCAGCTTTGTCATCAGATGGTACTAGGCTTGCAATTTGGACTGAAGCTAAAGGTAACTCTTCAGCTCAAAAGAGAATTACAGCCTTGGATGCAAAACCTTTATTTAATGCACTTAAAAAAGGAAATATTGACGTAAAGAAAGAACCCAGTGTTCTTCCTACTGGATCTTTCTTTGTTTCAAGTCGTAACATTTCATCATATTCATATCCTCAAGACTCTTGGCAAGGTATGGAATTATCAAACATGACAAGCCATGGATATAATTGGGTTTATTTAACTAGTGGTCAACCTGGAGACACTACTAAAATTGTTCGTGCTCCATGGAACTTTAGCAGTCCAGCGCCTAAAACATTGAATGTTTCCATTCCTGGGGTTAGTGCTGATCATGAAACCGAGGCGCCTCAGCTTTATGGTAATGATGTGTATTTTGGTGTTGAAGAGAAATATACTACTGTTAATAAGAACCAAAGTAATCATCACTATATTTACAGTATTCCCAAAGATTCTTTCTAACAAAAAAAGCCCATTAAGGGCTTTTTCATACATAATTAGTTTAATTCTTAGTGGCTAAATAAAAGTATGCACCGGAACCTAACTCATCTTCTTCAGTCTTCATTGGGTATGGTGATGTAAAATAATTACTTTTTCCAGGCATTTGCGCACCATCGGTAGAAAAGATACCAATGGAGTAATTCCCCATGGAAGCTCGCTTGCTTGGGGTGTACCCGTGTTCTGCCATAATTTGAGAAATGTGTTTAATCCTTGGTGTAATCGCCAAGCCGGCTGTCTTAATTAAATAAGTATTAATGTTATTGTTGGTACTATTGCTAGATAGTGGTTGTAAATTATTGAAATTAATTAAATTACCAAAATCCGGACTCACATTATTACTTTCAATAAAGTTAGACTTTATTTTTGAAAGTGAGAGACTAACTTTGCTGTTGGGGAACAATGCCACAATAGCTTTTGCCAATCGCTGGGAACGGTTGGTATTGATGTAATGCTGGTATTCTTGGTCAGTTTTAAAAGAACTTAGTGGTTTGGCTAATAACCGATACAAATAACCACTCCAAATCAATCCTTTAATTTTAGGATTATTGGCAGATGATACTCGGTAATATACATTTGGATTCCCACCGTATCTTTTAACCGATGCATAATGCACATACCAATCCGAATTAGGATAATTTTTGATGTTATGGAGCCGTTTAGTGTGGCTATAATTCCATAGATAGGCTGATTTGGTCGTGCTTTTTGGAGCGTATCTGACTGCACCAGCTCTGGACTTGTTTTCATCAAACACATAATTACTGGGAACACTAGGCATTTTGCTGGCCATAGTCTGATGTCCCCATATACCAGTGAAGCCAATTAATAAACCCATCGCAATCATTGCTAATTTAGTTGTTTTTTTCATAGTTAATCATCTCCCACATGCATTATCTAACGTTACCATAGGGTAAACAAGTAATTCTCACTGAATTAAACGTGTTCTTAATGTTCTAATAAATAAAATGCACTCATCTCTTCGAACGTGGATGACTTTTGTGTAAGTCAATACTACCAGACGTTAAATATCAGCAAGATTAAAAAAATCCTTCGCACAATTTCTAATCCAGTTTTGCTTTATATCCCTCTAAATGCTATCATATCAACGGGTATAAAGATTATTAACGAATGTTTTTCACCACATAAATTATTCGGGCCATTACCTTACCGGTGTGGTTCGTTTTTTTGAATTTAATTTGGGGGTATCTTGATATGGACGCTTATATTTTTGATGTGGACGGGACTTTGATTGATAGTGAGAAAATGTACATGCTTTCTTTACTGAAAGTCCTCAATGCACATGGATATAATTACAAGTACGATGAAATTACCCAAGCGTTTGGAATTAATGCGCTTGATGCCGTGATTCAACTTGGGGTTAAGAATCCCCAAGCCATTCTGGACGAGTGGTTTTCAATCGTGGATGATTATAAAGACTTAACGCATGTATTTCCAGGAATTAAAGAGGCTTTAGCAGAATTGCATGCAAGTAGTTCGAATCGGTTGGCAATTGCAACGTCAAAATTGAGAAAAGAATTGTTACGAGATGTTAAGCCATTTGGGTTAAACCCTTATTTCGATGCGGTCATTTCTTCGGATGATGTTGAACACGGCAAGCCTGCACCTGATATGGTGATCAAAGGAATGGAGAAACTGTCGTCAACTACAAATAGCACGGTTTATGTCGGGGATACAGTGTATGATTTGGAAGCAGCCCATCGTGCAGGAGTTAGTTTTGCATTGGCAGGTTGGGAGACTAAAATGGCGGACAAGTTCAAGGATAGTGAGTACTATCTAACAACTCCAGCCGATTTGTTGAAAATTTAGGTATAGTTTACCTAGAATAGTGATAATCACTGTTAAATGGTAAACTAAAGGTAAGATTGAAAGCGATTTAATAATATGGGGGCGATAGTGTGATTTCAATTATTGTGGGAACTCACGGCAATTTCGGGGTTGAACTGGTCAAATCAGCAGAGATGATTTTTGGTAAACAAGATCAAGTTACGTCTGTTGCAATGGCAGGTTCTGATTCACTTGATGTGGTAAAGGAAAAATTTACAACGGCAATCAATCAGTATTCAAACGAAAACCAGGTATTATTGTTAACTGATTTATTCGGGGGAACCCCGTTTAATGTTTGTGCACAAATCGTGGCGACTGATTCCAAACGGTTTGAATTAGTTGCTGGGGTCAATTTAGGGATGGTGCTGGAATCGTTTACTAGTTTGAATATGGATGTCCATGAATTAGCCGACCACCTAGTAAGTTCAGGCCAACAAGCAATTAGAAAATTCGAAATGCCTAAAGATGAGGAGGATGATTTAATATGACAATGAGTATTTTACTAGCTAGGGTAGACAGCCGCCTATTGCATGGCCAAGTGGCAACATTTTGGACCAAGCAAGTTAATCCTAACAGGATCTTAGTGGTTTCCGATTCCGTTGTTAATGACCCCTTGAGAAAGACACTCATTACTCAGGTTGCTCCTCCAGATGTTAAAGCGAATGTAATCTCGGTGGATAAGATGATTTCAATATACAAAGATCCAAAGTTTGATTCGTTTAAGGCACTTTTATTAACCGAAACTGTTGCGGACATGGTTCGATTAGCAGATGGTGGGGTTGATTTTTCTAGCACCGGAATCAATTTAGGTAATTTAGCGTACACTCCTGGCAAAAGGATGCTTACGGATACCGTTGCAGTAGATGATAACATTGTTAGCCAAATCCGTCAGTTAACTGACGACTATCACTTTGATGTATACGTCCAACAAGTTCCTAGTGAAAAGCCACAGGGTGTCTTAAATTTGATTAAGTAGGTGTTGGTGAGAACATGAATTTATTGACAAACTGTCTAATTTTAATTGTGGCTTTTTTTTCGGGCATTGATGGCATTTTGGATGAGTGGCAATTTCATCAACCAATTGTAACGTGTACATTAACTGGTTTAATTTACGGTGATCTCAATACGGGAATTTTAATTGGTGCTGCTTTACAGGTAATTACGATTGGCTGGATGAACTTAGCTTCTGTAGTTGCCCCGGACATTGCGTTTGCGGGGGTGACTGGTGGAATCATGGTTTGCGGGCCTGCCCAACTGACTGTCAGTCAAGGGGTTATCATTGCAATTTTGGCTTCAGTAGTCGGCCAGTGGTTAACGGTTAGATCAAGAAAGGTTGCCGTGAACTTTGTTCATCAAGCTGATCAAGCTGCGTTAGATGGTAAACTTTCGTTGATTTCGAGTTTGCATATTAAAAGTATGACAATTCAGGGACTGCGTGTTTTACTGCCAACAGTGTTGGTGTTGCTAATTTCAGTTAAGCCAGTTGGTGATGTGTTCAGGCTGATTCCTAAAACTATCAACCATGGCCTAGATATTGCTGCTAGTATTTTAGCGATTGTTGGCTTTTCGATTATTGTTACGACGGTTGAAACCAAGTCGTTGTGGATTTGGTTTGCAGGTGGTTTTGTGCTTGCAGCATTTTTAAAATTGAGTTTAGTTGCTGTGATTTTGATAGGAATTTTCTTAACCGCAATATATTTGGTGATTGAAGCTAAACGTCAGAATAAGCAACCGGATGATCCATTTGGAGACGATTTAGATGATTTGTAAGGTGACTGATTATGAATAGTGATGAAAACAATCAAATAAGCCGCTGGGATTTCACCCGAGTATTCTTACGATCTTCGCTGGAACAAGGATCATGGAACTATGAGCGGATGCATAATCTTGGCTTTGAATATATTTTAGTTCCGGTAATTGAACGGCTTTATCCGAACAAAGCAGATAGGATTGCGGCGATGAGTCGCCACCTAGCTTTTTTTAACACAACGCCAGTCATGCAGTCGTTAATCACAGGAGTAACGATGAATATGGAGACTGAAGTTGCAGCTGGAAGATTGCCAGCGGATCATGTTAACCAAGTTAAGACAGCTTTGATGGGTCCTCTAGCATCATTTGGTGATCCGCTTTTGTGGGCGGTGCTACGACCCATGATTGCGGCAATCGCAATTGAACTCTCACTTTCCAGTTCTCCGGTTTGGGGCCCAATATTTTTCTTTGTGGCTTGGAATGGCTTGCGGCTGACATTTAGGTACATAAGCCAGTCGGTAGGTTATAAAAGGGGATTAAATATTCTGGAAATAGTTCAGTCGTCGTTGATTAAAAATGTAGTTAAGGCATCATCGGTATTTGGGATGTTTTTGATGGGTGCATTAATTGCCAGATTCGTTAGTTTAAATGCGGTTCGCGGGCTTTCTTCCGTTTCCATAATTAACCATCTGAATTTTAGTCCCGTATCTATTTTGTCGGCAGTCATTGCGATTTGTTTAATGAGTATTAGTATGTGGCTGTTAAGACACAGGGTAAATGCGGTTTGGATAATGCTGGGGATTACAGCGGTTTGTGTGATGTTAGCTATGATTAAAGTAATCTAGAATTGTTGATTAAAAATTATTCTAAAAAAGGGTTAAGATGTTTTACAACATCTTAACCCTTTTGATTTGTACAATTTACGTTATCTTTTAATAGCCACTTGCAGTTCCGGTTGAACCAGTGGTATCTGTTGTAGTACCAGTAGTGTCAGTAGTTCCGGTATCAGTGCTTGATTGGGTACTTGATAGTTTCTTTGATTTTCCCAATCCAAGAGAGCCGCGAATATCGTTTGAAACTCTCAATAATTCATCTTGAGGAACATCTTGGTATGAAATGCCATCAATCATTGCCCCAACTCCTTGAAGAGTTTGTGACTTGATATGGTGAGTAGCATCTCCATACTTAGCTCTAACCGCAATCATGTCGTCAAATGACATGTCGGTTTTTAGGTTACCCTTTAGTGAAGTTAAAATTTGTTTGTATCTTGGTAATGAAGTAATCTTCAAGCCCTTCATAACCATATCCTTGATGATTTGGCGTTGTCTAACTTGACGACCATAATCTCCAAGGGGATCTTCTTCTCTCATTCGGGCATAGTCTAATGCTTGCTTACCATTTAAGTGAATCTTAACACCCTTTTTAACATTAGCGTGTCCGTACTTAAATGTTAGGGTTGGCTTAACGTCAACGCCACCAACAGCGTTAACCATCTTTTCAAGTCCACCCATGTTGACAATTGCATAGAAGTCAATTGGGATGTCTAGTAATTGTTGGACGGTTTTGATGGTTGTTCCGGCTCCACCAATGGTGTAAGCAGCGTTAATTTTTTCATATGGAACTGTATCACCTGGAATTTGAACCCTTGTATCACGAGCGATACTTGTTAAGTGAATAGTTTCTTTCTTTGGATTAACGGTGGCGACGATGATGGTATCCGTTCTACCGGTATCGTGTCTACCTAATGCTCCCGTATCAGTTCCTAACAACAGAATGGATAGGGGCTTTCCTTTGTTGATAACTGATGAAACGTTTCTTGATTTTTGAATTGATGCGGTGTCATAAGTTTGTTTGAAAGTCTTCTTGGCGTTCTTATATGCACCGTAACCCCAAACTAGGCCACCACCAACGATTAACAGAACAATTATAAAAATTGTCCAGCCAATCTTTTTTCTCTTACCAGATTTCCGGTAATGAGGTTTCTCGTCAGAGCGTCTCGAATATACGTGATCAAAGTTCTTATCTTTATCATCTAATGGCATATTAATTCCTCAATCTTTAAAAGTCTTACAAAAGTATATTGCAGAATAAGCTTACTGAAAATGCTTTATTTTCAATTTTAGACTATTTTAATAAAATAGAAAGTTTAGCAAATTAAATCTACTATTACGATTATAGCAAAAGTTGATAATTTAATGTGCTACAATATGAAAAGTATCATTTTCTTAAGAATCGAGGGGTAGTTATGTCAGTTTTTTATTCTGCTATTTCTGGTGTTCTGGAAATTTTAATAATGATTGCTCTTGGATTTGTGCTTGCAAGAAACGACTGGTTTGATTCAAAAATGACCAGCCTAATTGCAAAATTAGTTACTCAAATTGCGCTGCCTGCGTACATGGCAGCAACCATTATTGAAAAGTTTACAGCAAAGGAATTGTTGAAAACTTTACCAGATTTGTTGTTCCCAGTTGTCTCGATGTTGGTTTTGTTCATTGTTTCGATTCCGGTCGCAAAACTTTTTAAAATAAAAAAGGATCATCGCGGCCTTTTTCAATCAATGTTTGCAAATTCCAACACCGTTTTCGTTGGGTTGCCCGTGAACATGGCATTATTTCATGAAAAAAGTTTGCCGTTTGTGTTGGTTTACTACATGGCAAACACCACATTCTTTTGGACATTGGGAGTTTATTTGATCCAAAAGGATGGGACGGGTAGTGGCCACTTTGAGTGGAAGACCACACTAAAGAAGGTATTTTCACCACCACTAATGGGTTTTATTGTCGGTGTGATTTTAGTACTCACCGACATCAGCCCAATTTTCCAAGATCCACATAGGCTAGGATTTTTATTAACAGATTTAGATTACATAGGTGGACTCACAATTCCACTGTCGATGATTTTTATTGGAATCTCAATTAACAGCGTAAACTTGGTCAATGTGCACTTTGACCGCAGCCACTGGTTAATTCTGTTAGGAAGATTCATTATCGCACCATCTCTGATGGCGGCCTTGGTAATTCCCACACCAATGCCATTACTTATGAAGCAGGTATTTATTATGCAATCCGCAATGCCTGTCATGACGAATGCACCCGTTGTATCTCGACTGTATAATGCCGACTCCGAGTACGCCTCAATCATGGTTACCGAAACAACTCTGATGAGTTTATTGGTAATTCCAGTCCTAATGGTTTTGGTTCAACACATATAGTTAGGAGTTCATGTTTTGAGAAAGACAATTGTTTATGTTTTAATTTCCACATTAATGTTTAGTTCTATGGAAATTGCTTTGAAGAGTGTTACCAATTTATTTACCCCGATTCAGTTGAATCTGATTCGCTTTTGTATCGGTGGAATAGTTTTGCTACCGCTTGCTAACAGTCATTTGAAAAGGGCTGGCGAAAAATTGACTGTGAAGGACTGGTTGATTTTTGCCTTGACTGGATTTCTGTGCATTGTGGTAAGTATGACTTTATACCAACTAGCAATTGTGTATGGTCAAGCAGCTAGTGTTGCTGTCCTATTCAGTTGTAATCCGGTATTTGCTCTGGTTTTCGCCTTTTTAATTCTTCACGAAAGGTTAAACCGAGCTTCGATTTTGTCCTTGATTATTTCTGTGATCGGACTTCTTGTGATTGTTAATCCAGCTAATTTGACTAGTCCAGTTTCAACAATCCTAGCAATTTTATCCGCCGTATTTTTCGGACTCTACAGTATTATTTCTCGTGGTGGTTCCATCATGGAAGGTTTCGATGGAATAACTATGACTGCTTACACATTCATTGCTGGTACTGTCGAACTATTTATTGTGGTTTTATTGACCCATATTCCAGCGGTTGCTAGTTGGATGAAATCAGTTCCGTCACTAAAGATGTTTGCAAATACACCAATCTTATCAAACCTTAATCTGTCTCATTTTTGGATTCTGTTTTTCATAGGTGTTTGTGTTACCGGTGGGGGATTTGCGTTTTACTTCTTAGCTATGGAAGCAGGTGGGGTTTCAATTGCCTCACTCGTATTCTTTATCAAACCAGCCCTGGCACCAATTCTGGCCATGATTTTGATTCATGAACATATCACTGTTAACATGGTTATTGGAATCATCATTATCTTGATTGGTTCTGTTATCACCTTTATTGGTAACTTGAATCAGGATAAAGAGTTGAAAAATAACGAGAAATTACGTAATTCGTAATTAAGGGGAGTGCTTTAAATGGCAAAACTCGTAGTGATGAGACATGGGCAAAGCGAAGCTAACCGTGATAATGTTTTTACTGGCTGGAGTGATGTTCCACTAACCGAACTAGGCTATGAACAAGCACATGAAGCTGGTAAAAAGATTGCGAAATTAAGCATTCCGTTTGCTGATGTCCACACTTCATTTCTAAAACGAGCCATTGTCACTGCCAACATAATTTTGGATGAAATCGATCAGAATTATGTTCCGATTCATAAAACTTGGCGACTCAATGAGCGCCACTATGGAGCCTTGCGTGGCCGAAATAAGGATGAGGTAAAAGCAGAGGTTGGTGAACAGCAATTAAAGATTTGGCGGAGAAGTTTTGATGTTGTGCCGCCTAAATTAACGAAAGCTGATGAAGAACCTAGATACTCTAAGATTGGGGTTCAAGTTCCCAGAGCCGAAAGTTTGGAAATGATTTGGAATCGTTCGCTTCCATATTGGGTGGATCAAGTTGCACCAAAACTGCTAGCTGGTAAAAATCAGTTGATTGTTGCCCATGGTAGTACACTGAGAGGTTTGATCAAGTATCTAGATCACATTTCAGACGAAAACATTACCAATGTTGAAGTTCCCAATGGGCTGCCAATCATTTATGATTTTGATGATAAACTACACGTTATTTCAAAAGAGATTAGTAAGTAAAAAATAGGGACCAGGATGATATCATCCTGGTCCCTATTTTTAGTAGTTTATGCCAAAGCACCCATTGGATCCCATGGATTCAATACGGTTGGTTCTTGTGCTTGAGCTTTAAGTTGTTCTTCAGATAGGTACTTTTTGTTGATTACGAATTGATAAACGAATTCATCCATCCATTCATCACTCATTACAAAGTATCCTTTATGGCCAGGTTTTTCACCCCAGCTGTTTTCAACTTTCCACTTAGTTGGTTTGCCATCCACTAAGTCAACTCCAGTGATTACCATGGCGTGAGTCATCAAACTTTCACCATAGTCTAAGCGTTCTGCCTTTGAAAGTGAAAGGTCAGTGCTAAACAATTCGTCAGGGGCATATAGACGAGTATCCATAATTCCCTTCTTTGAGTTTGAACTTTGACCAACATCACTACCGAACCAAACAGTCTCGCCACTTTCTAGTTGCTTGATTGCTAGATCCTTTAGGGTGTCCATTTCAAGGTTTAAATGCTTAACTTGACGGCCGCCTTCAACGTTACCCAACATTTCAATTGTGTAAGTTTTGTCATAAGGCTTGTCATCAGTAGGTGAGTTGATCAATGATACGTAGTCATCAAGGTTGATACCAACGTATTTTTTGAAGAAATCTTGTGGAGTAAGGTTTCTGTCGATGTGATAGTTCTTGTCTTTGTCACGGTATTCAAAGTCAAAGTGATCTACAGGTTCGCCTAAACTGTATGAAAGCATCTTGTAGATTTCATTGAGCATTTTATCCTTTGTTTGGCTTAATTCTTCATCAGATGCTTTGTTAGCAACTAATTCTCGAAGAATCACGGCATCATGACGGAGCTTTAGGTTCAAGAACTTATTAAGTTCGCGTGATGCTGAACTACTGAAGGTTTCAGGCATTACTGACTTAGGCACGATACCGTACTTTTCAATTAATGCGCAAAGCATATCCCATTGTCCACCGTCTTGTTGCGGTGTGGTCATTAGCCATGAAACCTTGCGGGAATCCAATGGCTGGTCAGCAGTCCGAATAACGTTCTCCAAGAAGTAATTTGATTTTTCAAACTTATCCCAAAAGTTTGTGTAGTTTTGGGAAAGTTCAAAGTCATCTTCAACTTTGAATCCGTTCATTAAACGAACCCGCATTGTGTTTAGGGCTGCAAACATCCAGCACCGACCACTTTGCTTTTGGTCAGCAACCTTTCCGGTGGATAAATCAATTGAAAATACTGGTTCCATAGCACTGTCTGACTTAAAGTCTGAACTAGTGTTAAGAATTCCTTGGTGAGTTACTGCTCGTCTGATAACTGATGAAACCTTGTCGTCATCAAGATTTTTTTGATAACGTTTGATTTGGTCAGTCTTAATATCTGATGTCAAAACATATCACACTCCTTAATGATTTATTATTTTACTCTCATTTTCGCTGAAAAAACAGAGTCACATCTGCAAATATGAGATTTCGTCGTGAGAAAAAATTGGGAAAATAAATCCACCCAGTAACTTCGCAACCTAGTGAAAGGAAACGAGCTACTGAATGGATTCTGTTAGTTATTGGGAGGTGATTAGCGGGCTTTAAGAATTTGTGGACCACCTTCTCGGCCGACAATAACTGTATTTACTAAGTCCAGGAACAACCCATGTTCAACAATCCCAGTCATTGAGTCTAAGTCCTTTGCGAGTTCTTGAGGTTCTGAGATGTGGCCCATATGCAGATCAATCACAAAATTGTCTGAATCTGTAAGCACGTGTTTCCCATTAGCCATTCTAAATTCAGGGTGGTACCCCTTAGCTTCAAGCCGTTTAAACAATTGCTTGCTACCATAAGGGATAACTTCAAGTGGGAGAGGGAATGATCCCAATTCATCAGCCATCTTGCTCTCGTCGACAATCCACATATTTTTGTTTGAATTAATGGCGACAATCTTTTCCCAAAGGTGAGCGGCGCCGCCACCCTTGATTCCTTGGAAGTTTTTATCGATTTGGTCAGCTCCGTCAATAGTTAGATCAATGTGGTCAACTTCGTCAACATCTTTAATTTCAATTCCTAGTGCAGTTGCTTGTTCAGCAGTTCGCTTCGATGTTGAAACCCCAACAATGTTGATTCCTTGTTTTTTTACTTTTTCACCTAAGGCATCGACCATGTATTTAACGGTTGAACCAGTTCCTAAGCCGACCGTCATTCCATCTTCAATGAAGTCGACTGCAGCCTTACCTACTAATTGTTTTAATTCATCTTGAGTCATTAATATTTCCCCTTTAATTATTGGAAGTTTAATGTTTTACCAAATCACATTTTGCAGGTATTTTTTGCTTTTGTCAATCTATTAAATCAAAAACATCTAGTTTATACTTGAAAAAAAGACTGAAAGAGGTACTAACATGACTAGAGGATTTGAAATTGTTTCAAAGTATCAAAACGATGGGATCAACGTTCCATATAGAACAACGGAGAATGCTGCAGGCTATGACTTTGAAAGTGCAACTGATTTCACATTACCTTCAATTTGGAAGTTGAATTTTTTGAAGGTCTTGTGGGCATTGCACCATGAAGAAAATCCAACTAATGAGGATTTCGATAATGCGAAAGCTGTTTTAAAACCATATCTAGTACCAACTGGAATTAAGTCCTATATGAATCCAGATGAGGTTTTAATTATTGCCAATCGTTCCAGTAACCCCTTAAAACATGGTTTGATTTTGCCAAATGGTATTGGGGTGATCGATGCAGATTATTACAATAACGACAGCAATGAGGGCGAAATTTTTGTTCAGTTAATAAACTTTTCACTCAAAGATGTCGTAATTAAAAAGGGACAGAGAATCGCTCAGGGAATCTTTATGCCATATTTGCTCGCTGACCAAGACGGTTTAACTACCAAGTCAACGAGAACCGGCGGTTTTGGTTCATCAGATAAGTAGTGTTTAAGAAGCATTAAAAGAATCCTGATTTGTGCAAATATTGGGGCGCGCAATGCTACAATAGTATTCACTAATAAATTCGAGGAGTAAGTTAATTGGCAAAAGTAAAAACTCAGTTCGTCTGCCAAAATTGCGGATACATTTCCCCCAGATATTTGGGTCGTTGCCCAAATTGTAACGAGTGGAACACATTAGTTGAAGAGACTGTGGCGGCTAAACCCACTGCAAGTGCAAAAGCAAGTGTCTCAGGTGGAATCCATAATAATCGCCCAGAGTCTATCAACCAGGTTACATTTAAAGAAGAGTCAAGATCTGATACCGGATTGACCGAATTAAATCGGGTCCTTGGTGGTGGGGTAGTTCCAGGTTCACTAGTATTGATTGGTGGGGATCCAGGAATTGGAAAGTCCACACTTTTGTTACAGGTATCTGGAAACTTAGCAAACCATTCCAAGGTTTTGTATGTTTCAGGTGAAGAGAGTGCCAGTCAGATTAAAATGCGGGCTGATAGATTGGGCGTTAATGGGGATGATCTATACGTCTACCCCGAGACCGATATGAATGTTATCAAGTCGGCTATCAACGATGTTAGTCCCGATGTTGTTGTTGTGGACTCTGTGCAAACAATGCAGATTCCAGAATTACAATCTGCAACAGGATCTGTTGCCCAGATTAGAGAAGTGACTGCGGATTTGATGAGCATCGCTAAGGGTCAAGGAATCACGGTGTTTGTAGTTGGGCATGTGACTAAGGGTGGTGCAATTGCAGGCCCTAAAATTTTGGAGCACATGGTCGATACAGTTCTGTACTTCGAAGGTGACTTACATCACTCTTACCGAATTTTGCGGGCGGTTAAAAACCGATTTGGGTCTACAAATGAATTAGGCGTGTTCGAAATGAGGGAAGATGGTTTAGCCGAGGTTAGTAATCCATCAGAGATTTTCCTAGAAGAACGGTTGAAAGATGCTACCGGTTCTGCCATTGTTGTTTCAATGGAAGGAACCAGACCAATCTTAGTGGAAATTCAGGCACTAGTTACCTCCTCAGTTTTCGGGAACGCTCAAAGAACCGCTACGGGACTGGATAGAAATCGAGTGTCACTAATCATGGCTGTGCTAGAGAAGCGGGCTGGTTTGATGCTCCAAAACCAAGATGCTTATTTGAAAGCAGCCGGTGGGGTTAAGCTTGATGAACCGGCAATTGATTTGGCAATTGCAGTAAGCATTGCTTCATCGTATAAGAACAAGGGAACCAACCCGACAGAGTGTTTTGTTGGGGAACTTGGACTTACTGGCGAGGTTAGACGGGTTACTAGAATTGAGCAGAGGGTTCAAGAAGCTCAAAAATTAGGGTTTACTAGAATCATTGTTCCGTCTAACAATTTAGCAGGTTGGACAGCCCCTGAAGGAATCGAAGTTGTGGGAGTCAAAACTCTTGCCCAAGCTTTGAAGGTTGCGTTAGGCTAAAATAATGGAGGGAGGTGAAATAGTTTGAGAAAAAGAATTGTTCAATTGATATTTACAGTAGCTGGGGCTGCTTTAGGAGCTAGTTATTTTCCGCTTCTCTGGTTACTATTTCAAATTCGCTACGGAACGTTGTTAAATAACACGATTACAAACGCAATTTTTGGAGCAATTATTTTTTATTTATTGTCGTTGGTATTTGGCAAGGCCGTGCTGAGAATTATTGATCGCATCGAAAAGGAATTAACAAGTAATAGTCCAGTACAGTTACTGTTTGCTTCTTTGGGATTGATTTTGGGATTGGTGGTTGCAATTCTGGTATCCACGGTATTCTTCAGGGCTCACACTGTGTTTATTAATACAATGATTCCAGTGTTGTTGATGGTCGTGCTTGGGTACTTTGGATTTAGAATTGGTAGCACTCAATCTGATAGATTTAGAAAAATGTTTACCAAAAATCGGAGTAAGGATAGCGGTAAGCACGAAGAGGATATTATTGATAAGCCACTCGATGATAACTATCATCACTACAAGATTTTGGATACTAACATCCTAATTGACGGTAGGATTTATGATATTGTCAAAACTGGATTTATCGAAGGAACCTTGCTAGTTCCAAAATTTGTTCTGTATGAGCTTCAATACATTGCTGACTCAAGCGATAGTGTTAAACGTGTTCGAGGCCGTCGTGGACTTGACATTTTAAATAAACTTCAAAACGAGGATTTGATTCCAATCGAGATTTCTGATCGGGATTATGAAGACATTTCTGAAGTGGATACAAAATTGATTCAGTTAGCAAAAGACGTGAATGGGGTCATTATTACCAATGATTACAATCTGAATAAAGTTATTCAGTTCCAAAACGTCGATGTCTTTAATATTAATGCTTTATCGACGGCATTAAGGCAAAAGATTTTGCCAGGACAAAAACTGAACGTGATGGTCGTGAAAAACGGTACGGAACGACAACAAGGAGTTGCTTACCTTGATGATGGGACGATGGTCGTTGTTGAAGATGGTCGTTACTATCTCAATAAACATATTGATGTTGTGGTTACCAGTGCAATTCAAACTGATGCTGGTAGGATGATTTTTGCTAACCCAGAGCATTCAACCAAAAAGATCAATCACAGTGATAAAGAATAAACAAAATAGTTAATTGAAAATGAAGGGCTTACGCCCTTTATTTTTTTGGGTGTTCATTGTACACTAAAAACACTGACAAAAATTAGAATCTTAGAAAGAGGCGTTATAAATTGGCAAACGACGCAATTCGAGTTCGTTATGCTCCAAGTCCAACTGGTCATTTACACATTGGAAATGCCAGAACTGCAATTTTCAACTATCTTTTTGCCCGTCATAACAAGGGTAAGTTCATTATCAGAATCGAAGATACTGATACCAAGAGAAACGTGGCGGATGGTGAAAAGAGTCAGCTGGAAAACCTTCAATGGTTAGGTTTGGATTGGGACGAAGGCCCTGACAAACCCGGTGACGTTGGCCCATACCGTCAATCAGAACGACAAGATATCTACCAACCACTCATCCAACAATTATTGGATGAAGGCAAGGCTTACGAATCTTACCGAACTGAAGACGAATTGGAAGCCGATCGTGAGGCACAAAAAGCTCGCGGAGAAATGCCTCATTACGAGTACGAATATGCTGGTATGACCGATGAAGAAAAAGCCAAAGCAATTGATGATGCCAAGGCTAAGGGATTAAAACCAGTTATTAGATTCAGAGTTCCAAAGAATCATGATTACGCATGGGATGATATTGTTAAGGGAAACGTTTCCTTTAACTCAGATACTATTGGTGGGGATTTTGTTATCGCTAAGCGTGACGGAATGCCAACCTACAACTTCGCCGTTGTTGTTGATGATCATTTGATGAAAATCAGTCACGTTTTCCGTGGTGATGACCATGTTGCGAACACACCAAAGCAATTGATGATTTATGAAGCATTTGGTTGGGAAGCACCTAAGTTTGGTCATATGAGTTTAATTATCAGTGCTGACACTGGTAAGAAGCTTTCAAAACGTGATGAAACGGTTCTCCAATTTATCGAACAATACAGAAATCTTGGATACCTACCAGAAGCAATGTTCAACTTTATTTTGCTTCTAGGTTGGTCACCAGTTGGCGAAGATGAAATCTTCTCCAAGAAAGACTTCATCAAGATGTACGATGAAAAACGTTTAAGCAAATCTCCAGCTAAGTTTGATTCTAAGAAGCTTGAATGGATCAATAATCAATATGTTAAATCATCTGACGAAGATGTCGTTATGGATTTAGCTTTGAAGCAATTGATTGCTGCTGATAATTTGCCTAAGGATCCTGATGAAAAGACTCTGGAATGGGCTCGTAAGTTAATTAATGTTTACAAACAACAAATGAGTTACATGGCGCAAATCAACGAAATGGCTGATGTGTTCTTCAACGAACCTGACAAGGTTGAAGGTGAAGCACTTGAAGAAATTTCAAATGATGACGCAAAAGTTGTCTTGAAAGCCTTCAAGGAAAAGATGACCGAAATGGAAATCTTTGATAAGGTTCAAATTTTAGCTTCAATCAAGGCCATTCAAAAGGAAACTGGGATTAAAGGTCGTAAATTGTGGATGCCAATCAGAATTGCGGTTACTCACGAAATGCATGGCCCAGAATTACCTGAATCAATTGAATTAATTGGTCGTAAGACTGCAATTAAGCATGTTGATGAAGTATTATCCCAACTTAATATTTAAATATTAATAGAAAAATATTTTTAACAAAATTGGTCTTGTTGATTTTGACAAGACCAATTTTATTTTGGAGATTTTTAAGTTGTTGGAAATTTAGAAATCATGCGGTATGTATGCTATGATTTCAGTATATAAAAAATGAAAAGAGGACTAGGCTATGCTACAGATTTTTAATACACTAACTCGCAAAAAAGAAAACTTTGAACCAATTAAGCCAGGCGAGGTAAGTATGTATGTCTGTGGTCCGACGGTCTACAACTATATCCATATTGGAAATGCCAGAAGTGCCGTGGCTTTTGATACGATTCGGAGATACTTTGAATACCGTGGATACAAGGTTAACTATGTCTCAAACTTCACCGACGTGGATGACAAAATGATTAACGCTGCCCGTGATAACCACACTACTGTTCAAGCAATTGCAGATAAGTACATTGAAGCATTTAATGAAGACATGAAAGCATTAAATGTTTCTAAAGACATCGTGCATCCTAGAGCAACTGAAAATATTAAGGAAATTATTGATTTTGTCCAATCGTTGGAAAAAGAAGGCTATGCCTACAATGTTGATGGCAATGTTTACTACCGTGCCCGTAAATTTTCAACTTATGGGGCTTTAGCTCACATTGATGTTGATGAACTTGAAGTGGGCGCTAGCCAACACGTAAACGATGAAGAGCTAGCACAAAAAGAAGATCCAATTGATTTTGCTCTTTGGAAGAAATCTAAGGGTGATGAGATTGCGTGGGACTCTCCATGGGGTAAGGGTCGCCCAGGTTGGCATATTGAATGCTCGGTAATGTCAACTAAATACCTAGGTGACTCAATTGATATCCATGGTGGTGGAGAGGATTTAGTATTTCCTCACCACGAAAATGAACGTGCCCAAAGTGAAGCCAAGACACACAAGCAATTCGTTAAGTACTGGATGCATAACGGCTTTGTGACCATTGGTGATGACAATGAAAAGATGAGTAAATCACTCGGTAACTTCATTACTGTTCATGATTTATTAAAAGAAATTGATGGTTCAGTAGTGCGGTTATTAATGTCAACAACCCACTACCGGCGTCCAATTCAATATAATGATGCTAGTGTTCAAGAGGCTCAGAGCAATTTGAAGAAATTGCAGAACGCTTACGAGAATCTTTCATACCGACTGGAAGACGCACAAAGCGGTAATGATCCAAAGAGCGATCAAGAGATTCGCCAAATTGTTGCCGAATTCACTGACGCAATGGACGATGATTTTAACGTTCAAAACGGAATCGCGGCAGTATATGAGCTTGCTAAATTAGCAAATACCTATGCTCAGTCTTCAACCGTTAGGGCAGATACCTTGCAATTGTTTTTAAGTAAGCTGCAAAAGCTATCATTAATTTTTGGAATTACTTTCCATAAGACTGAGCTTGATGATGACGAAATTTTAGCTTTGATTGACGAGAGAAACCAAGCGAGAAAAGACAAGAACTTTATTCGAAGCGATGAAATCCGTGAAGAGTTAAAGCTTAAGGGAGTTGTTCTTGAAGATACTCCCCAAGGAACACGGTACAGAAAGGAAAAATAAATTTAATGAGTGAAGAATATTCTTCAATTAATGGAATTGCGTTAGCCTACATGGGCGATGCGGCATATGAAGTTTACATTCGCGAACATTTAATTCGTGAGGGCCTAACTAAACCTAATCGGTTACACCATGTTGCAACAAACTACGTGTCCGCCAAGGCTCAAGCTGCATTAATCAAATTAATGGAAGACGATAAATTCCTATCCGAAGAGGAATGGGAATACTTTAAGCGGGGACGTAATTCTAAGAGTTACACTCATGCTAAGAATACTGATGTTGTAACTTATCGAATATCTACCGGATTTGAAGCAATTTATGGATTCTTATTCTTAAGTAAACAAACCGAACGGATGCAAGAAATTGCTGACTATTGTATTGAACAAGTAGAAAGTGGGCGAATCGAACGTGGCAAAAACTGAAAGTGAAGATTTTATCATCGGTCGTCACCCGGTAATTTCTGCTTTAAAGGGTGATAATCCCGTTAATAAGCTGTTTGTTCAAACTGGAATTAATGATGATGAAAATGTTGTTGCTGAGATTTTTAAATTAGCACGGAAGAAAAAGTTAGTAATTTCTCAAGTTCCTAAGCAAAAGTTAGATTTACTGTCTGACCACCAAAATCATCAAGGGGTAGTCTTATCTGTGGCTGCTTTCAAATATGCGTCAATTGATGATTTGTTTGATCACTCAGAGAAGCTTGGTGTGGCACCATTCTTTGTGATTTTGGATAACATTGAGGATCCACATAACTTAGGCTCAATTATTCGAACCGCTGATGCAGCTGGAGTTACCGGGGTAATTATCCCTAAGCACCGTGCGGTCGGGTTAACTTCAACAGTTTCAAAGACTTCAGCTGGGGCAATTGAACGAGTACCGGTTGCTCGGGTAACTAATCTTTCTAGCACAATCAAAGAATTAAAGGATCGTGGTTTGTGGATTTTTGGTACTGATGTGAAGGGAACCGACTATCGTCGTTGGGACGCAAAGGGTGCTGTTGGCGTCATCATTGGTAACGAAGGTAAAGGGATTTCGCCTTTGGTTAAAAAGCAAGTTGATGAGATGCTAACTATTCCGATGGTTGGAGATATTCAAAGTTTAAATGCCAGCGTTGCGGCCAGTGTTTTAATATATCAAGGTTTCAACTCTCGGAACCCACTTGGCGGAAACTAGGTGGTTCGATGAAGGAAGAACTACTGATTGTTGATGCGTATAACATGATTGGTAATTGGCCACACTTAACTAAGTTAAAACTAGCTGATCGACTAGAGGACGCTAGGGATGAGTTGTTGAGTGAGCTGGCTGAATATAAGAAGTACCAAGACGTCAACATGATTGTCGTGTTTGATGCAATGTACGTTCCTGGTAATGCAAAAAGTTTCGTCAATAAATACGACATGGAGATTGTTTGGACTAGTAAGGATCAAACTGCCGATAGTTATATCGAGGCCTTAGCAAGAAAGAAGCAAAACAGGTTTACTCAGGTAGTGGTTGCTACAAGCGACCAAGCTGAGCAGTGGACAATTTTTGCGGCAGGAGCACTTAGAATACCTGCTAGAGAATTACTTGCAGACGTGAACAGAACCAAAAAAGATGTTGAAGTAGAAGCTAGGAAGATTACGGATCAGGCACTAGTATCTAGACGTGGCAAGCTAAAGCCAGAGCAGTTGAGGGCATTAGAGCGTTTACGGGACAAGTTATCTAAGGATTCTCAGCAGTAAATATTAAAATATTAATATTAATCAATTGGTATAGTTGGAATTTAACGTTTTAAACTAAGGTTCGCTTGTTGAATGATTTCTCCTTTTGTAATGTATATTTGTAAATTACGAAAGGGAGAAATTTGAAATGAATAGCATAAATGAGCAACAAAAAGTAATTGTTGCCCTTAATGGTGATGATGTTGCGTTCGAGGAAATTTTTGTTAAGTACTATCCAGTTGTTAGAAAGGTTAGAAATAACTTTTTCGTTTCTGGAATGGATAAGGATGATTGGGATCAAGAAGCAAGAATTATCCTTTATCGTTCGATGCAAAAATTTAATCCTAGTTTACGGGTCAGCTTTGGTAGTTTCTATAGTAGGTCATTAAGAAATCGCGCAATTGATTTAGTTCGCCAAACCAATGCTCAAAAGCGTGTTCCAGAAGGCCACCTGACATCGATTGACGTGAATGAGGCATACTACTGTGACACTGTGGAGGACGAAGCATCTGCTTGCCCAGAAAGAACGATGATTTACTTAGAAAAGTTTAAGTGGATTTTGGACGGCTGCTCTTCGATGGAGAGGGATGCATTCCTGAGAATGATGTCTACTCCAAACGAAGATTTAAATTTAACTAGTGAACGTGCCATGATCAATGCGTTTGAGCGATGCCGTAGAAAATTTAAAAATGACTAAATTGACGTGATTGTGATACAATGCTATGATTGTTTTGCTTGTTAGGAGGTGCCAAGATGGCACAAAGAAAGGCTGCTCTAGCTTGTTCAGTTTGTGGTTCACGGAACTATACAATTCCTGTAAATCCTAATAGAACAGAGCGACTCGAGCTAAATAAGTTCTGCAAACATTGCGGAAAGTATACACTTCATAAAGAAACTCGTTAATTAAAATGATGATTAAGTAGGGAGATTTGAACTTGAAATTAGGAAAATTCTTTAAATCAGTTGTTACCGAAATGAAAATGGTTACCTGGCCAAATGCCAAGCAAACTAAAACAGATACAAGCACAGTTATCGGCACAGCTATTTTGATGGCAATTTTTCTAGGAATCGTAGACTGGTTAGTACAATACGGTTTACAATTTTTAGCCTAGTAAATGTCGCATTATTAACAAATATTTGATATTATGTTTCTGAGGCCTGGATTAAGTTCAGGTTTTTTTGTTTGGAAAGAATTTAAGTGAGTTATTAAAAGGAGATTAGCACATTGGTTGAATCCGTTGAAAAAAAGTGGTACGTCTTACATACGTATTCTGGGTACGAAAATAAAGTTAAAATGAATCTTGATAGTCGTAAAGAATCAATGAATATGGAAGATTTTATCTTCCGTGTTGTTGTTCCAGAGACTGAAGAGCATGAAGTTAAAGATGGAAAAGACAAAGTTAAAATGGATAAAACATTCCCTGGTTATGTTCTTGTTGAAATGGTCATGACTGATCAAGCTTGGTACATTGTGCGGAATACTCCCGGAGTTACTGGATTTGTCGGGTCTCATGGGCAAGGTAGTAAACCAACACCACTCTTGGATGATGAAGTTAGCCTAGTGCTTAAACGCCTTGGTATGAGTACTCGTCATGAAGAATTAGACGTCAATGTTGGTGATACAGTTAAGATCGTTGACGGTGCCTTCACTGGATTAGATGGTAAGGTTACTGAAATTGATAATGAAAAGATGAGATTAAAGGTAAATATCGATATGTTCGGTCGTGAAACTAGTACTGAACTAGAATTTAATCAGGTAGATACCGAAATTTAAACCATCAGGTGATATTATGGGACAGGTTCTGTGGGTTGCTTTGATTATTCTAATTCTCATTGTGCTAGCTTTTGCGAGCCGATGGTATTTTAAAGCTGGTCAAACATTACTTTCCGGTCAAGATGTAATTGCATCTCATAGAGATGACGTGCCAACAATCTTCATTCCCGGCTTCTTAGGGAACCGCTTTTCGTTTGGCCGTTTAATGGCCCGTTTGGTTCGCAACGTTAACGCAAATAAGTCACTGGTAGCTACCATCAAACCAAATGGTAATATCAAACTTGTGGGTAATATTGCAAATTACCGTCCGTTGGTTCAAGTCTTGTTTTCCAATAAATCTGTTAGGGTTCAAGGCCAGGTTGCCGGGGTCATCAAATTAATCAAATTGCTTAATCGTGATTATGGTATTAGTGAAGTTAACCTTGTGGGGCACTCTATGGGATCGATTTCCGTTATGTGGCTTGCAGCAAATCTTTTGCAGCAAACAGGTGTCGAGGTCAACCGGGTGGTTACAATTGCGGGACCATTTAATGATATCGAGGTTGCTACCAACGCATACGGAATTGAGAAGACAGTTCTTACTAATGATGGACCAGAAAAAAAGAGTCGTGTCTACCGAATTCTGTCTCAAAATATCAAAAAATTACCCACCAACGTTCAAGTTTTGAATATCGGTGGTGTGTCAGATCTGAGTAACAATAGTGATGGTTCAGTTTCGGTGAATAGTGTCCGCTCTCTCCGATTCATAATGAAGCGGATTTCTCAGCAATATCAAGAGCTAATTGTGAGGGGAAAGGGTTCTGGACATAGTGAGCTGCATGAGAATCGACAGGTAGATAAGTCTATTGAAGTTTTTCTATGGAAAAACTAGAAACCTATTGTCGTCACTTTGGATTTGTTGTATACTATCAAAGTATGTTTGTGCATACGAACAAGTGGGAGGAGAAATCTACATCTCCATTAACCACACACGGACTTAAGGAGGTTATGTCTCGTGGCAAAGAAAGTAGCAAACGTTGTTAAGTTGCAAATTCCTGCGGGCAAAGCAACACCCGCTCCTCCTGTTGGACCTGCGTTAGGACAAGCAGGTATCAACATCATGGGCTTTACAAAGGAATTTAATGCAAGAACTGCTGATCAAGCAGGAATGATTATTCCAGTTGTAATTACTGTGTACGAAGATCGTTCATTCGACTTCATCACAAAGACTCCACCTGCTGCTGTTTTACTCAAGAAAGCTGCTGGTGTTCAAAAGGGTTCCGGCGAACCAAATGTTAACAAGGTTGCTAGTGTAACTAAAGACCAAGTTAAAGAAATTGCCGAAACTAAAATGCAAGACCTAAACGCAGCTGACGTCGAAGCAGCAATGCGAATCATCGAAGGTACTGCTCGTAGTATGGGATTCACTGTCGAAGGATAGTCTATTTCATCATTAAGAGGATTATTTTCAATGATGCGTTGCTTGCGCGTCGCGTGGGAGGTTAATCCGTTATAACCACAAAGCTAGGAGGAAAACACACATGGCTCGTAATAGAGGTAAAAACTATAAAGCAGCTTTAGAACAAGTCGACTCAGAAAAGGCTTATTCAGTTGATGAGGCTGTTGAATTAGTAAAGAAAATTGATTTCGCAAAATTTGATGCAACTGTTGAAGTTGTATTCAATCTAAACGTTGATACAAAACAAGCTGATCAACAATTACGTGGTGCCGTTGTTTTACCAAACGGAACTGGTAAAGATCAAACTGTTGTTGTATTTGCAAAGGGTGACAAGGCTAAAGAAGCCGAAGCAGCCGGTGCAGACTTTGTTGGTGAAACTGACTTAGTTGAAAAGATTCAAGACGGATGGTTAGACTTTGATGTTGCCATCGCTACTCCAGACATGATGGCCCAAGTTGGTCGTCTTGGACGTGTTCTTGGACCTAAAGGTTTAATGCCTAACCCTAAGACTGGTACAGTTACTATGGATGTTGCTAAAGCTGTTGAGGAATCAAAAGCTGGTAAGGTAACTTATAGAACTGACCGTGACGGTAACGTTGCAGTTCCAGTTGGTAAGGTATCATTTGATGCAGACAAACTTATTGGTAACATTAAGACCATCGAAGAAGTTGTTGTACGTGCTCGTCCAGCATCTGTTCGTGGTACTTACGTAACCAACGTTTCTGTTTCATCAACATTTGGCCCTGGTGTCAAAGTTGATATTGAATCATTCTAAAGATATTTAATTAAAATCCCTATTTGACGACTGTCGTCGCCTATGGTATATTACTATTTGTCGTAAATATACGCGCCTAAGACTCAGGTGGCATTTTGCCTTAATATCCTGCCGAGGAATAATCTTTTTCCTATGTCTAGGTGGGCATAGGGATTTTTTTTAAAGTCCCGACCAAATAAACTGGGAGGTGAAATTCGTGAGTGAACAAACTATTGCTGTTAAAGCAAAACAAGTTGAAGAAATTGTTGAAAATATGAACAATGCATCTTCAATGGTAGTTGTTGACTACCGTGGTTTAACTGTTGAAGAAGTAACTGATTTGCGTAAGCAATTACGTGAAAGCGGCGTTAAGATGAGCGTTCTTAAGAACAAGTTATTACAACGTGCTGCTGAACAAGCAGGCTTGGAAGACTTGAAGGATGTATTCTCTGGCCCTACAGCTGTTGCTTTTGCATCAGACGATGCTGTTGCTGGTCCTAAGATCATGCACAACTTCGCAAAAGACCATGATGCCCTTGAAATTAAGGGTGGTGTAATTGACGGTAAGGTTGCTTCAATTGATCAAATCAATCAATTTGCTACATTACCTAGTCGTGAAGAATTGTTGGCTACTCTTGCTAACATCCTTCAAGCACCAGTTAGAAACGTTGCATACGCTGTTAAAGCTGTTGCAGATAGCAAGGATTCAGATGACGGCGATGCCGCATAAACTTAAAATACTTACTTTAGAAGTATAATGGAGGAAAATATAATGGCTTTCGATAAAGACAATATTATTGAACAAATTAAAGATGCTTCAATTACTGACTTAAACGACTTAGTTTCAGCAATTGAAGAAGAATTTGGTGTTTCTGCAGCTGCTCCAGTTGCTGCTGCAGGTGCTGCTGGTGGAGACGCTGGTGCAAAGGATTCATACGACGTTGAGTTGACTGAATCAGGTGACCAAAAAGTTAAAGCAATCAAGGTTGTTCGTGAAATCACTGGCCTTGGTTTGAAGGACGCTAAGGGTCTTGTTGATGGTGTTCCATCAGTTATCAAGGAAGGCCTTTCAGAAGACGAAGCTAACGACATCAAGGCTAAGCTTGAAGAAGTTGGTGGAGTTGTAACTCTTAAGTAGTCTCACTACTTTTCAGTTATCAAAATGGGATTATATCGCTTGTCGATATAATCCTTTTTTTGTACATAAATCCTTAGAACGTTATGATTTGTCAGTAACATTTTTTATTGGCATAATTAGGTTAATATGAGGACACGGGGGCAAAAAATGCTAAAAAAGATTTGGTCATTTATAGATAAAAGAATGACACTGTTCAAAATTATCTTTGTATTTTCGGTATTGATTTTTGTGATTAGGGAATCTGCAAAGGTTTTTCGCGAAGTTAGTGGCAATCAATTGAGAGAGGTTGTTTCCCAACAATCTCAAGGCGCAATTCTTGCGATGTTGGTAGTTGGATTTATTTCAATATTACCGATGATGATTTACGATTTTTCGATTGTCAGATTTCTGCCTGGCACTTTTTCTAAATCGTATGTCATTAAAAGTGGTTGGGTCGTCAACACATTCACTAATTTGTTAGGATTTGGCGGCCTTTTAGGTGCTAGTTTACGAGCCCATTTCTACGGTAAAAATGCCACGAGAAAACAGGTAGTTTACGCAATTTCAAAGGTTGCTTTATTTTTAGTCTCTGGGTTATCGCTACTTTGTTTCGTTGCATTAGTTTTAGTCTTTGGCTTTGGAATTGGAAGTCAATTCACTCATTACTGGATTTGGATGGCTGCTGGAGCAGTTTACTTTCCCGCTATGTTTATATTTACACGGTATAATCAGTCATCATTTTTTGATGATCTAACGATTAAAGAAGAGGCCACAATGACCATCGGATCCTTTTTAGAGTGGGGCAGTGCGCTTGGATTCTTCCTTTTTGTTGGATATATGATGGGAATTGATGCGAGGTTTGCCGCAATCATTCCAATTTTTGTCGTTGCCAATGTTGCAGGAGTTATTTCCATGATTCCCGGTGGTTTGGGATCGTTTGATGTGTTTATGGTAATTGGCCTTGGGTTTGTTGGTGTCGGTAAAAGCGATGCAATTGTTTGGATTCTGATGTACCGACTGTTTTATTACCTGCTGCCTTTCTTAGTTGGGGTAATCTTATTTATTCATGATACTGGAAGCAAAATTAATCAGTATCTTGATGGTCTACCTAAGATTATTATTCAAAGAACCGCCCAAATTTTACTAACAGCATTTATGTATTTCTCAGGAATTATGATGCTGTTGTTTGCAACGATTCCAGATGTTGTTGCTGAGAACAAATTCTATTTAAAACTATTTCCGTATACGATCCTGTTTTTAAGCCATGTGCTTAACATAATTGTGGCCTTTTTACTAATTGGATTAGCAAGTGGATTGTGGTCACGGACTAAACGAGCATTTGTGCCAACGGTGATAGTATTATTGATATCAATTGTTAATACGTTACTAAATGAAGCATTCACTTGGAGAATGATAGCAGTGTTTGTGGTGATTTTGGTGTTATTGATGCTCTCCAAAGGGGTTCTTTATCGCGATCGAATGGCAAATTCTTGGGGGAAACTTGCATTTAACGGTTCCATATACTTCATCACGTTTTTAGCATATGCGCTTTTAGGAATTGCTACTCATCAGAACCGGCTTCATTTTGATAAAGCTTACTTATTCCCATCTGAGGCAGCCTGGCTAATTGGCTTTATTGGCTTGCTAGTGGCAATGTTTGTGTTGATTGGAATTAATGCCTATCTAACTGGTAAAAAGCCAGCGTGGTTCAATTTGCCCTTTGATGGGCCAAGAATTCAAAGATTGATTGATCAGTATGGTGGTAACGAGGTAAGTCAACTAGCGTTCTTGAAGGATAAAACAATTTTTTACTATCAAGAGGGCGGAGTTGACCAAGTTTTCTTCATGTTTAGACAGGTTGCTGATAAATTAGTTATCATGGGTGAACCAGTTGGAAACCCAGAAAAGTTCAGCGCAGCCATTGACTACTTTATGGAGCAGGCGGATCAGCAGGGATATCGGTTGGTATTCTACGAAATCAACGAAGATATGACCATGATGCTTCATGAGAAGGGGTTTGACTTTATCAAAACAGGTGAGACTGGTTTGGTTGATGTCCAAAACTTTACTTTGGCTGGAAAACGCCACCGTGGTGAACGGGCGTTAATGAATAAATTTGAGCGAGAAAATTACAGCTTTGAAATTCTTAAGCCTCCATTTGATCATGAATTTATTGAAACTTTAAGGTCAATCTCTAATGAGTGGTTAGACGGGAAAGAGGAGAAGGGATTCTCCTTGGGATTTTTCGATGAGTACTATTTGAACCAAGCACCAATTGCGGTAATGAAGAATCCAGAAGGAAAAATCGTTGCCTTTGCCAATATAATGACTAGTGGCAATGATGAAGTTACTTCAATAGATTTGATGCGATCGAGTGAGAAAGCTCCGTCAGGAATTATGGATGGAATATTCGTTAATTTGTACAATCAGGCAAAGGATGATGGGTTCCAGTATTTCGATCTCGGAATGTCTCCGCTATCGAATGTTGGGACTTCAAGGTTTAGTTTTATGGAAGAGCGAATTGTCCACATCATCTATGAGTATGGTGCAAGATTTTACAGTTTTGAAGGACTACGTTCCTACAAAGATAAATATGTAGACAAGTGGACGCCAAAGTACATTTCGTATTTTAAAGGTTCATCACTGGCATTAGCTACGATGCAGGTATTCACAATAGTTAACCGCAGGGTCGACGAAAAGAGAAGACGACCACGATTTATCAAGTTTTTACCTTTCATCGATGAAAAATAAGCAATTAAAAAACAGAACTCATTTTCATGAGTTCTGTTTTTTTGTTTTTAGTTTTACTAACTTTTTACCAACTCTCTACTAACAATTATCGAATCGGGTTTGTTCAGACGTTCACTAAATGAAATTGCTTACATTACCTAAGAAAGGGCGTTTGTACAAGAAACCGTTTTTTGATAATTTGCGTTGAATGATTGACAAGCATGATAAAAAAGAGTAAGTTTTAGTTAGTAAAATTTAGTAAAAAACGTAAAGGGATGAAAACAATGATTTATGATGATGCTAAGAGTAAATTTAAAGAATTATATGGTTCAGATTCAACCCGCCTGTTTTTCTCACCAGGCCGGATCAATTTAATTGGTGAACATACCGACTACAACGGTGGAAACGTATTTCCATGTGCCATTAGTTTGGGGATCTACGCTGCTTACGCTAATCGTGATGATAATGTAATCCGGATGTATTCAATGAACGTTCCTGATCAAGGGGTTGTTGAATTTTCACTTGATAACATGGAATATGATAAACAAATTGGCTGGGCAAACTATCCTAAGGGAATGATTGCTGAAATTATTAACCAAGGTCATAAATTAAACCACGGATTTGATGTTGTCCTAAATGGTAACTTGCCAGATGGTGCAGGCCTTTCTTCATCAGCTTCAATTGAATTGCTGACCGCAGAAATTGTTAACGATGTATTCTCATTTGGTATCGATCAACAAGAGCTGGTTGAATACGGTAAGTTGGTTGAAAATAACTACATTGGTGTTAACTCAGGAATCATGGATCAATTTGCAATTGGAATGGGTAAGAAAGACAAAGCAATCTTACTAGACACTAACTCAATGAAATTTGAATATGTTCCTGTTGAACTCGGTAACCACGTTATTGTAATTATGAATACTAAGAAGCACCGTGAGCTTCAAGATTCTAAATACAACGAACGTCGTTCAGAATGTGAAGAAGCATTGAAACGTCTTCAGACCGGGGTTGATGTTAAGTCGTTGGGTGACCTAAATGAATCAGAATTTGATCAACACAGTTACCTAATTAACGATGACACGCTGATTAAGCGGGCACGCCATGCTGTATTTGAAAACCAAAGAACCCTACAAGCGAAGAAAGCATTGATAGACGGAGATCTTGAAACATTCGGTCGGTTAATTAACGCATCACATGTTTCTCTTCACTACGATTATGACGTTACTGGTAAGGAACTTGATACTTTGGCTGAAACTGCTTGGAAACAACCAGGAGTTGTTGGTGCCCGTATGACAGGTGCTGGATTTGGTGGTTGTGCAATTGCTATCGTTGAGAAGGATAAGGTTGATGACTTTATCAAGAACGTTGGCGATACTTATGAACAAACCATTGGCCATCCAGGTGAGTTCTACATCGCTGAAATTTCAGACGGTCCAAGAGAGATTAAGTAAGAGAAAAATTAGGAGGTAACAATCAATGGCAGTTTTGGTATTAGGTGGAGCCGGATACATTGGCTCACACGCAGTAGATAGATTAATTGAAAATGGATATGACGTAGTTGTAGTCGATAACTTGGTAACTGGTCACGTTGCTGCAATCAATAAGAAGGCTCGTTTTTACGAAGGCGACGTTCGTGATAAAGAATTTTTGAACGGCGTATTTGAAAAGGAAGATATTGAAGGAGTTATTCACTTTGCCGCATTTTCAGTGGTTCCAGAATCAATGGAAAAGCCGCTAAAGTACTTTGACAACAACAATGGTGGAATGATTAGCTTACTTGAAGTTATGCACGATCATGATGTTAAGTTCATCGTATTCTCATCAACTGCTGCAACTTATGGTGAACCAAAACAAATTCCAATTAAAGAAACTGATCCGCAAGTTCCAACTAACCCATATGGTGAAAGCAAGTTGGCAATGGAAAAGATTATGCACTGGAGTGATGTTGCTTACGGCATCAAGTTTGTTGCGCTCCGTTACTTTAACGTTGCTGGTGCTAAGTCAGATGGCTCAATTGGTGAAGATCACAGTCCAGAAACACATTTGGTACCAATTATTCTTCAAGTTGCTTCAGGTGAACGTGAACAGCTAACCATTTTTGGTGATGATTACGATACTAAAGATGGTACAAACGTACGTGATTACGTCCACGTTGTCGATTTAGCAGACGCCCACATTTTGGCACTAGAATACCTAAAGAAGGGTAACGATAGCCAAGCATTTAACCTTGGTTCTTCAACTGGTTTCTCAAACAAAGAGATGCTGGAAGCTGCTCGTGAAGTTACTGGTAAAGAGATTCCTGCCGAAATGGGACCTCGTCGTGCTGGTGACCCAAGTACATTAATTGCATCAAGTGAAAAGGCTCGCAGTGTTCTAGGCTGGAACCCACAATTTGATGATGTTAAGGAAATTATTAAGACCGCCTGGAATTGGAAGATGTCACATCCAAAGGGATACAACGATCGGGAAGGAAAGTAGATTAATGATGGCAACAGCAGTTGATAAATTTGTTGATTTAATTATTAAGTCCGACTCTCCTTACTCAGAAGTCGACAGAATTTACGTGACTAACCTAATCTTTCGTTTGATTGGTGATGGTAAAGGTAACGAAACCGATGATGAGGATCCAGTAGATTTGGCTAATGATTTAGTAGACTTAGCAATTGAACACGAGAAAATCGAGGATTCGATTACTAATCGAGAAATATTGGAAGATCAGTTAATGGATTTGTTAACACCGATTCCATCTAAGGTGAACTCACTTTTTTGGAACAAGTATAATGATGCTCCAAAAGAAGCAACTGACTATTTCTACAACTTAAGCCAGAAGAATGATTACATCAAAACTCGGGCAATTGCCAAGAACATTTCTTACGAAACCAAGACAGAATACGGTAATCTTGAAATTACTGTTAATCTATCGAAGCCGGAAAAGGATCCTAAGGCAATTGCAGCCGCAGGCAAAGCTAAGGCGACAAGTTATCCAGTTGGTCCTTTGGCAATCGAAAATGAAGGCTATTTAGGTCGTTTAGGCTATGCTGCGAGAAGTAATCACCGGGTAATCCGCATGATGATTGGTGGCCAACCTTGGGGATTCCAATATTCTCCTTATGCCTATTTTGGTGAACATGCCATTTTCTTAAACCAAAAGCACGTCCCAATGGCAATCAATAACCAAACGTTTATTAATTTGGCAGATATTATTCGTCAATTACCACATTACTTTGTTGGTAGTAACGCTGATTTGCCAATCGTTGGTGGGTCACTATTAGCCCAAGATCATTATCAAGGTGGTCGTCACAGTTTTCCAATGATGAAGGCACCAATTGATCGTAAAGTAGATCTAGGTGTTGACGGTTTGGATGCCGGAATTGTGAAGTGGCCAATGGCAACTATTCGTTTGGCCAGTGAAGATTCAACTAAGGTAATCGCTGCCGCAAATAGAATTTTTCTTAGTTGGAAAGAATATTCAGATGAGTCTGTTGATATTCGGGCATACACAGATGGAACTCGCCATCACACGGTGACACCAATTGCTCGGATGGATGGAGATAAGTTCGTTATGGATATCGTTCTTAGAGATAACCAAACATCTGCTGAATACCCAGATGGAATCTTCCATCCACATAAGGATGTTCAACACATTAAGAAGGAAAACATCGGTTTGATCGAAGTTATGGGAAGAGCGATTTTACCGGCAAGATTAAAGACAGAGATGAAGGAAGTCGAAAAGTACCTTGTTGGTAAGCCTAATGAAATTGCGGATTACCACAAGGAGTGGGCAGACCAGATTGCTAATGACAATGAAATCAATGATCAAAACGTTGAAGACGTTGTTAATCGTGAAGTCGGCTTAGTATTTTCTAGAGTGTTAGAGGATGCTGGTGTGTACAAATGGGATGCGAAGGGACAAGCAGCATTCGATAAATTTATTTCACAAGTCTAATAATTTGATGATAATGCGATGGGAAACAATACTTTCCCATCGCATTTTTGATAAAATTAAGCTAGTTAAAAATTTGTGAAAGTAGGAAATTATAATGAAGTTTATTGCATACAATGTCCGCGATGATGAGATACCGTTTGTTAAAGACTGGGGTAAACAAAATGGTATAGAAGTTGACTACTCTACCGATACGTTGAATCTTGACACTGTCAGCGAGGCAGATGGATTTGACGGAATTTCTGGTTTGCAGACCATTCCTTACGATGCAGAACTTTTTGCAAAGATGAAGGAGCTTGGCATTTCGATGCTTTCATTGAGAAATGTTGGTCTTGATAACGTCGACTTAATTGCTGCTAAGCAGAATGGGGTTACTGTAACTAATGTTCCTGCCTACAGCCCTGCAAGTATTGCTGAGTTTGCTGTTACCTTAGCGTTGATGGTTAATCGTAAAGTTGGCTATATGTACAATCAACTTCATGACTTAGGTGAGTTCCATATGGCATCAGATTTTATGGGCCGCTTAATGAGTAACTCAACTGTTGGGGTTGTTGGTACCGGTAGAATTGGCCGCGAGGCAATCAAAATGTTTGCAGGCCTGGGTGCCAATGTAATTGCTTACGATAAGTTTCCAATGAAAGATTCTGACTTACCATTTAAATACGTAGATAGTTTAGATGATATTTTAGATCAAGCTGATGTGGTTGACCTTCACATGCCAGGATTACCAGAAAATGACCATCTATTTGATGAGAAAGCTTTTAAACGAATGAAGGATTCTGCAATTCTAATCAATACCGCCCGCGGTTCGATTGTTGACACTCCTGCAATGATTAATGCGTTAAAGAGTGGAGAAATTGCTGGTGCCGGAATTGACACTCTAGAGCATGAATCAGCCGATTTACAAAATTCACGGTCAACTGCTATGGTTGAAGCTGAAGATGTCTTAGAACTGTCAAAAATGCCTAACGTGATTGTTACACCGCACTCCGCTTTCCATACGGATGAAGCAGTTAAAAACATGGTTGATATTTCGCTTAACAACTTAAAAGCAAAGTTAAGTGGTGGCGAAGTTGAAAATCTAGCAAAATAGTTATAAAAAAGCCACCCAAGATTTAAATCTTGGGTGGCTTTTAATTTTATTAACTAAATATCGTAATCACTATCACTCATCGCTTCAACGTTTCCAAGTAGGTAACCATTACCAACTTGTGAGAAGAAGTCATGGTTAGCAGTTGATGTTGAAATCCCGTTCATAACGACTGGGTTAACGTCAGCAGCGGTGTCTGGGAATAGTGGATCTTGTCCCAAGTTCATCAATGCTTTGTTGGCGTTGTAACGGATAAATGTCAACACTTCTTCAGTCCAACCAGTTTGGTCGTACAGGGTGTGGGTGTATTGCTCTTCGTTTGAGTACAATTCGTACAAGAAGTTGTACATCCAATCCTTGAGTTCTTGTTGCTTTTCTTTTGGAAGTTGGTTGAAAGTTACTTGGAATTTGTATCCAATGTAAGTACCATGAACTGATTCGTCACGGAGAATCAACTTGATAATTTCAGCAACGTTGGCGAGCTTGTTATGACCAAGATAGTAGAGTGGGGTATAGAAACCAGAGTAGAATAGGAATGTTTCTAGGAACACACTAGCAATCTTTTTCTTGAGCGGATCATCTTGGTTGACGTAAAGATTTTCAATCTTAAGTGCCTTATTTTGCAAGAATTCCTCACTGTCACTCCACTCGAAGATTTCGTCAATTTCATCTGGAGTATTCAACGTTGAGAAGATTGATGAGTAACTCTTGGCATGAACAGATTCCATGAATTGAATGTTGTTCAATACGGCAGTTTCGTGCATTGTCTTAACGTCTTTTCTAAGTGAGGCCATACCTTCTTGTGATTGAAGCGTGTCAAGCAAGGTCAAACCACCGAAAACGTGGCCAACAACCCATTTGTGATCGTCGTCTAATTCCCGCCAATCGGCGAGGTCATTTGATAATGGAATTCGCGTGTCCAACCAAAATTGTTCAGTTAACTTTTCCCAAGTTGCCTTGTCAATTTGGTCATCGATTGCATTCCAGTTGATTGCGTTATAATTTTCAGTCATCAGATTACCCTTTCTAAATTACACAGCTTTCGCATTCATTCGAGCCAACTTCTTGCTGGTCATCGGTAAATGTACGAATGTAGTAGATTGATTTGATACCTTTTTTGTGAGCGTAGTTTCTCAAGATGTTTAAATCACGAGTTGTCATCTTGTCAGTCCGACCGTCTTTCCAGTCGTAAATCCCGGCAGGAATTGTTGAACGCATGAATAGAGTCAAACTCATTCCTTGATCAACATGCTCTTGGGCAGCTGCATAAATGTCAATTACCTTTCTCATATCCATATCGTAAGCTGATTTGTAATATGGCATAGTATCGTTTGAAAGGTATGGAGCAGGGTAGTAGATCTTCCCAATCTTAGACTCTTGGCGTTCTTCAATCCGATTGATGATTGGATGTAGACTAGCAGTAGTGTCGTTGATATAAGAAATTGAACCATTTGGTGCTACAGCCATTCTGTTTTGGTGATATAAACCGTACTTCATAACTGATTCTTTAAGAGCTTCCCAATCCTCTTTAGTAGGAACAGGAATGTTGGTGAATAGTTCCTTAACCTTATCAGATTTAGGAGCAAAGTCTTCGTTGAGGTACTTGTCAAAGTAAGTGCCGTCTGCGTATTTACTCTTGTCAAAACCAACAAACGTTTCGTTGCGTTCCTTAGCAATTTCGTTTGATGCCTTTAAACTCCAATAGTTAAGTAGCATGAAGTAAGTGCTAGTAAACTCAATTGATTCTGGTGAACCGTATTCCATGTGGCTCTTAGCAAAGAAACTGTGAAGTCCCATTGCTCCAAGACCGATTGAATGTGATTCATCGTTACCCTTTTGAATTGATGGGACAACATCAATGTCAGAGTGGTCAGTAACAAAGGTGAGGGCTCTAACCATGGTTTCAACTGAGTGACCAAAGTCATTAGAGTTCATTAAGTTATTGATGTTTGTTGATCCAAGGTTACAAGAAATGTCCTTACCAAGTTTGATGTAATTTTGTTGATTATCAACAGTTGATGGAGTTTGTACTTGAAGAATTTCTGAACAGAGGTTACTCATTGTAATACGACCTTCGATAGGGTTAACACGGTTAGCGGTATCGATGTTGATAACGTAAGGGTAGCCAGACTCTTGTTGTAGCTTACTGATTTCAGTTTCTAGATCACGAGCCTTAATCTTCTTCTTGCTGATTTTGTCGTTAGCCACTAAATTATCGTATTCTGCGGTAATGTCGACGTATGCAAATGGTTTGCCATATTCACGTTCAACATCGTATGGGCTGAATAGATACATATCTTCGTTATTTTTGATCAATTCATAGAATTTATCAGGAACGATTACACCTAGTGAAAGGGTCTTTAGACGGATTTTTTCATCAGCATTTTCCTTCTTAGCAGAAAGGAAGTCGATAATGTCAGGATGGAAAACACTTAGGTAAACAACCCCGGCACCTTGACGTTGGCCAAGTTGGTTAGAGTATGAAAAACTGTCTTCTAGTAATTTCATAACTGGTACGACACCTGATGCGGCACCTTCAATGTGCTTGATTGGTGCGCCAGCTTCACGAAGGTTAGTCAAGTTGATACCAACCCCGCCACCGATACGTGATAGTTGTAAGGCGGAATTGATTGTGCGGCCAATAGTGTTCATATCATCAGTACTTTGAATTAAGAAACATGATACGAACTCGCCACGGTTTTCGCGTCCAGCATTCAAGAAACTAGGAGTAGCGGGTTGGTAACGTTGGTGAATAATTTCGTCCGCAAGGTCCATAGCCAACTTTTCATCACCATCTGCAAAGAAGAGGGCATTAGCGGCAACACGATCACTAAATGTTTCTAGGTATGAGTCATTATCGTTAGTCTTGAGTGCGTATTGAGCATAGAATTTATAGGCTGCCATGAATGATTTGAAGTGAAAGTCTTGTTCCTTCAAATAGTCGTACAGTTTTTCAATGAATGAAAAGTCGTACTTGTTAATGAAGTCAGCTTCATAGTATTTATTATCAATCAAGTAGTCGAACCGTTCTTTTAGTGAATCGAATTTCACTAAGTTTGGCTCAACATTTTCTTTAATGAAGGCGTCAAGTGCTTCTTTATCCTTATTTAGTGGTATTTGGCCGTTAACTGGGATATTGATTTGGTTATTGAGATCGAAGTACGAGACATCCTGTAAATTGTGTAAGGACATGCTAGAGACCACTCTTTCTTTGAAATTTGAGTAATAAAATAGCGGGCCAAAAGGTCGCCCGCTTTGGTTATCTGATATGTTAAAATGAATAGGACTAGTTTGCGATTGACTTGAGTTCGTCAGGTCTGAAACCACTGAAGGCTTGTTGACCGTCTACATCAACAACGGGAACTGCCATGAAGCCCCGTTCCTTCAAGTAATCAACGTATTCAGGTTGTTCGTTAATATTGTGTTCTTCAAACGGAATGTTGTGTTCTGACAAGTAACGCTTAGTCATTTTGCATTGCATGCAGTTGTTTTTTGAATATACTGTGATTTTTCCCATTTCATACACCTTCCCTATGTAACTAATTCATTTATCTACGTTTTATAGTGTACACCAAGCAAACCAAAAATCAAAGAAAAAACACAATATATTGTGATATTTTTTTGATTCGACACCAAATATAGGAATCGTCGAAAGTAGGCGGTTTTAAGGAGTTTAACGATGACAGACGATCAATTTTACTATTCAGAACACCCAGATGTTGTGTCTGATCCTCAAAAATGGAACTTTACGTTACTTGGAAACAACATTTTGTTTACTTCGGACAACGGAGTGTTTTCTAAAAAAACGGTCGATTACGGTACCAGGGTACTTATTGATAACGTAAATTACGCCATTATTCCAGAAGGGAAAATTCTTGATTTAGGTTGTGGATATGGTCCCGTTGGGATTGCAATCGGTAAAAAGTATCCTGAACGGCAGATTGATATGGTTGATGTTAATGAAATTGCGTTAGAACTGGCAAAACAAAATGCTAAGGAAAATAATGTCAATAACGTTAAGATTTTTGCTAGCAACGTTTATCAGCACATCAATGATAGCTATGCGGCCATCATTACTAATCCGCCGGTTCGGGCAGGAAAAGATGTTGTCGACCAAATGTTGAGTGAGGCTAAACAACATCTAGTGGCTAACGGAACACTGACGATTGTTCTGCAGAAGAAGCAGGGAGCTCCATCTGCCAAAAAGCTAATGGACGGCGTTTTTGGTAATTCAGAAATTTTAAAACGTGATAAAGGCTACTATATTATTCAGTCAATTAATGAAGGATAGATAAATTTGAGCACAAAACAAACATATTATATGCAGCAAGCACTGATTGAAGCGAAGAAAGCCTACCTCATTGGTGAAGTTCCGATTGGGGCGGTCGTGGTTAAAGACAATCAAATTATCGGTCGTGGTCATAATTTAAGAGAATGGCTTGAAGATTCAACTGTTCATGCTGAGGTTGTAGCAATTCAGGAAGCTTGTCGCACACTCAATAGTTGGCGATTAATCGATTGTGATCTATATGTGACAATTGAACCTTGTTTGATGTGTTCAGGGGCAATCGTTAATTCTCGGATTCATAAGGTATATTTTGGGGCAGAGGATCCAAAAGCTGGTGCAGTTACATCACTTTATCAAACGTTAAGCGATCAACGCCTGAACCATCAGGTTGAAGTTGAACATGGATTACTGGGTAATGAGGCATCACATTTAATGAAGAGTTTCTTCAAGGCAGCTAGAAAAAAGCGAAAGTTGAAAAAATAGGCTGGATATTTATCTGATAGTTTGTTATGATATTTAGTGCCGTAAGGCCTTGAGACAAAGGTTGACTTACGAATTGTGTCAGGTCCGGAAGGAAGCAGCACTAAGTATTTTTGATCTTGTGTCTCTCGTTTATAGCAATTTAACTCCTGACAGTTTTGTCAGGAGATTTTTTTTACAACTAATAGATGAGAATATCTTGATTGGAAAGTTTTGTCCATTCATACTATAATTATTTAGATGTGAAGCAAATTTTCGGGAGGAATAACGATGAGTTATCAAGCTCTTTACCGGGTTTGGCGACCACAAAGATTCGATGAGTTGGTCGGCCAAGAAATTATCACCCAAACATTAAAAAATGCGTTAATCACTGGTCAAACGAGCCATGCTTATCTTTTTACAGGTCCGCGCGGGACTGGTAAAACCTCTGCAGCCAAGATTTTCTCAAAGGCAGTCAACTGTCATTATTTAAAGGACGGTGAGCCTTGTAACGAATGTGAAACCTGTAAAGCAATTACTGAAGGTAGCTTAAATGATGTGATTGAAATTGATGCCGCCTCAAATAATGGGGTTGAAGAGATTCGTGACATTCGAGATAAGGCGAAGTATGCACCAACAGTTGCTGACTATAAAGTTTATATCATTGATGAAGTTCATATGTTATCAACTGGGGCCTTCAATGCTTTGTTGAAGACCTTGGAGGAACCACCTGCTAATGTGATCTTCATTTTAGCTACAACTGAACCTCATAAAATTCCAGCGACAATCATTTCTAGAACACAAAGATTTGATTTTAAGCGAATCAAGCCCAAGACGATCCTTGAAAGAATGGAATACATTCTTGGTCAGAAGGGTGTTGAGTACGAAGACAAGGCACTAAAGCTGATTGCTAAATCAGCTGAGGGTGGAATGCGGGATGCACTCTCGATTTTGGATCAAGCCATGTCATATGGTGACAACCAAATTACTTATGATAATGCGTTGCTGGTCACAGGAAGCGTCAAAAATGATTTGTTGTTGACCTACTTGGAACAGGTGACTGGCGGACAGACCAAAGATGCACTGAAAACAATTCAAGCAATTCTGGATGAGGGTAAGGATCTTAAACGTTTTGTTGAGGACCTGACCAGTACTTGCCAAGATTTACTTTTGTATCGGCAAGATACTGAAATGGTTGAAGAAATGGAATTGGGAATCGTTGATGAAAAGTTTAAGCAACTTAGTGAGACGATTACTGATCAACAGATATACGACATCGTGGAAGCACTCAATGATGTTTTGAATTCGCTGAGATTCACGACTCACCAAGACGTATATCTTGAAGTATTGACAGTAAAACTGACTCACTTGGACGCTCAACCGGTTGAGGTAGCAAGCAACTCTGCAACACCTGCTGGACCAGAATATCACGACCTACTTGATACAATTCAGTCTTTAAAGGATCAGGTTCGGGAACTGTCTAAAGAAGTTAAACAGCAACCAAAAGTTGTTGCTTCAGCGGATAATGTAGCTCCAGAAGTTACTAAACCAAGCCCAATCGAAAAGAAACCTGCTGATACTCGGGTTGAGTTAACTAAGATCTATCCAATTTTGGATAGTGCCACTAGGGATGAACTTAACCAATTCAAACAAGTTTGGCCAGATCTAATGGAGTCGTTATCAGTCACTCAAAGAGCAGTTATGCATGTTTCAACGCCCGTAGCAGCTAGTGATGATGGAGTAATTGTTTCTTTTGAATATCTTTTTCTATACCAAAAGGCAAAGTCAGACACTGATTTAAAGGATGCCCTTGAAAATAGTCTTGATCGTATTGTCGGTAAGGCACCGCAAATCGTGTTTGTTCCAGAAAACCAGTGGCCTGAGATTCGCAGCGATTATCTATCCAAGAATGGTCATCCAAAGCCAACTTCAACTGAAAAAGTGACAACTGACTCAACCACAAAATCTAATTCCGCGGATCAAAGTGAACCACCTTTGCCACCAGAACCAGGTGATATTGATACACCAGCTCAAGAAATGCAAAATGAAAACCAAGCCAACTTAGTCGTAAAAAAAGCCGAAGAACTCTTTGGCAGTGACATTGTTGACGTAAAAGATGATTAAATGGAGGAACTTTTTCTATGATGAACGGCATGAACATGAACAAGATGATGAAACAAATGAAAAAGATGCAACAACAATTGGCCGAGGAACAAGAAAACCTTAATCAACAAGAATTTAAAGGTAACTCACCAGAAGATATGGTGGTAGCAACATTTGACGGCAGCAAGAAGCTAAAGGACTTGCAAATCAAAAGCGAAGCCATTGACCCAGATGATCCAGACATGTTGGCAGACCTTATAATTGCGGCTGTAAATGATGGTTTAGAAAAGGTTGAAAAACAAACTCAACAAACTATGGGTAAGTATACTAAGGGAATCCCAGGACTATAAAAAGGAATCGAGCGAACTGCAATGCAATATCCAGAACCAATCGCAAAATTAATTGAAAGTTTCATGAAGCTACCTGGTATCGGAAACAAGACGGCTACTAGGTTAGCTTTTTACGCAGTCGACATGAATAATCAAGACGTGATGGATTTCGCAGATGCGCTTAAGCAAACAAAGGAAAACCTCAAGTATTGTTCTATTTGTGGGAACCTTACTGAAGAGGATCCCTGTGAAATCTGTCGGGATAAGTCTCGAGATCAATCAACGATTCTAGTGGTTGAACAGCCGAAAGATGTAATGGTGATGGAAAAAATTCAGCAATACCATGGTCTTTACCATGTTCTTCACGGAGTTTTGTCTCCAATCGAAGGCATTGGTCCTGAGGATATTAATGTTAGTTCGTTGATCAAACGGCTGCAAAAAAATGACGAGGTCAAAGAAGTCATTGTTGCAACAAACGCAACTCCGGAGGGGGAATCAACGGCAATGTACCTATCTAAGTTGATTCGCCCATCTGGAATTAAGGTAACAAGGCTAGCCCGTGGATTATCAATGGGAGCTGATATTGAGTACGCTGATGAAATGACCTTGTTCAAGGCCGTTGAAGGTAGAACAGAAATATAACGGGAGCTGAGTGAAGATGTTGTTTGGTCGGAGAAAACGCAAAGTGAAAGCTGAGTACGACGAGGAGCTTTTGGATTTGATCAATACTTTGAAAGAAAAGTGGGATTATGCTCAAAAAACTCAGGATGCAATCGCTGACGTAGACAATGAAATCAGGATTGAAACAGCACTTGCCAGACAGAAGTATTTTTTCATTTACCGTGAAGCTAGACTCCGTAGTGTTAAAAATGATCATATTCAACCTTCGGTTATTAACTATGATCACAGTTACGATCACTACGAGTAATTTATTATTGCAGAGTGGTTGTGTTTGGGATTAGTATTCAAGCATACACAACTACTCTTTTTTAATGGAATAGACAAGCAAATATGCATCAAGTACAATTACTTTAGATAAGTTTTGGGGGTAGTCCAAGTTGACGGGAAAGTTTATTACGTTTGAAGGCCCTGACGGTGCTGGAAAAACGACTGTTATGAACAATGTGGTAGAAAAAATCAGTTCTTTACTTGGTGATCGACTATTAGTCACTAGAGAACCTGGTGGTAATAAAATTTCTGAACAAATTCGTAACGTGATTTTGGATCGGAAAAACACTGAAATGGATGCCCGAACTGAAGCACTTCTATATTCGGCAGCTAGAAGACAACACTTAGTTGAAACGATTATTCCAGCCTTAAATGCTGGAAAGTTGGTCTTATGTGACCGTTACGTTGATAGTTCAGTCGCATATCAAGGATCTGGCCGGCAAATTGGAATGGATGAGGTTTATCAGATGAATCGGTTTGCTACCGAAGACCTGTTGCCATTTAAGACAATCTATTTTGATATTCCGGTACAAGTAGGCTTAGATAGAATTGCTGCTCACAGAAGTAAAGATGCGGTTGACCGCTTAGACGTTGAAGCAGTGTCCTTTCACGAACGGGTTCATGATGGCTACCTAAAAGTTGCGAAGAACAACCAGGAAAGATTTGTCATGATTGATGCCACAAAGCCTCTGTCAGAAGTAATTGAAAGCACAATTAGTGTGATTAAAACTGAAGCCCAAGAATTCTTTAAGGAGTAGATATTATGAAATTAGTAATTGCAATTGTCCAAGATAAGGACGCTAACAAACTTCGCTCGGTGTTTGTTGCAAACGAAATCATCGCTACTAGATTTTCTACATCAGGTAGTTTTTTAAGAGCCGGAAATACCACTTATTTGGTTGGAGTTGACGACGACAAAGTAGAAAAAGTTCTTGAGCTAATAAAGGAAACTTGTTCATCCAGAGAGCAATTTATGACGCCGCCAGTAAGTTTAAGTGGTGACACTTCAGAACATACATTTCCAATTGAAGTTCAAGTTGGTGGCGCAACCGTTATGGTGCTACCAATCGAATCATTTCATCAGTTTTAAGAAACAATTAGTGGGTGTAAGCGTTGGCTAATGATGTATTAAAAATTGTAACTGAACGGCAGCCGCAAGTTTTTGATCAATTTATGAAAATAATTGATAAGAACGAGCTATCGCATGCGTATTTATTTACGGGCGAGGAGGGTGCTGGTGAATTTGAAGTCGCTTTGGGAATCGCAATGCGGCTTTTTTGTGAGAACGTTAAAGATGGCAAACCATGTGGGGTATGTCATGAGTGCCAACGAATCTTAAACTACGATAATCCAGATGTTGTGATTGAAAGAACCGATGATCGTAGCATTAAGGTAGATCAGATCAGAAGAATTAAAGATGAATTTTCTAAGTCCGCCGTTGAGGGGAGTAAGAAGGTTTTTATTATTTCTGGTGCTGAGAAGTTAACTTCTGGTGCTGCTAATAGTTTACTTAAGTTTATTGAAGAACCAATTGGTGAAGTGGTAACAATTCTGATTACTCAAAATAAGAATTTGGTTTTACCAACAATTGTTTCTAGAACCCAAGTAATTGAATTTCCACAGTTAGATCGAAATGATTTTTTAAAACAAATCAGGGCCGCTGGGATTACTCCTAGTTCTGCGAATTTAATGCTAAGTTTGACCAACGATATTTCAGAAATGACGAGTTGGTCTCAAGACGGTTGGTTCGAAAATGCTCAAGCCGCAGTTGGTCAGTGGTTTAAGTATGTCGTAAAGGGCGATGCAATGGCATTTGCCTTCATTCAAACTAAACTTTTGGGCATAGTTACAAATCGGGAAGAACAGAGTGTCATCATAGCGATGATGGTACAAATCTTTAGTGAACCAATGGAGCTTAAGTATTTGGGAAATGATGTAGAACGAAAGTTTCCTCAGATATCTGATAGTATTGACCAGGCAACTGACAAACTTTCAGCAAGTCAGCTTACTAGTAGCTTAGAATTACTGCTTAAAATGAGCAGTAGTTTAAATGGAAATATTAATTTCCAAAACATATTAGAAGAAACAACATTGAAATTACTGGATATTGTTAAGTGATAGCAAGGGATGGTATTAATTGAATCCAAATGACCTTTATGAAAAGTTAAGAGACCTCAATCAAAAACTTAATGATACTGCGACTGAATTTACCGAACTTCATGAAGAAATGATTCGGCTAATGGAAAAGAACGCAGAACTAAATATTGAAAATCAAAATCTTCGTGAACGCTTGAAAACAGTCAATCACGATAATAATGAACCGGATGATGGTCTGTCTAGTTCACGTAAAAACTTAGAAAAACTTTACCATGAAGGATTTCATGTATGTAATGATTATTATGGAAAACGCCGAGAAGATGGTGAAGAGTGCATTTTTTGTACTGAAATAATTTACGGACGCCGATAATTTTAGGGAGGAGACAAGCGATTGGAAACACAGAAGAGTTTTGCAAGCAACCAACCTTTTGGGACGCTGTACCTTGTTCCAACGCCAATTGGTAATTTAGATGATATGACTTTTAGAGCCATTAAGGTTTTAAAGGAAGTTGATTTGATTGCGGCTGAAGATACAAGAAATACAGCAAAGTTGTTGAATCACTTTGAGATTGGGACTCATCAAGAAAGTTTCCATGAACATAACTCTCACAGTAAAATTCCAGAACTAATCGATAAATTAAAGGCTGGGCAATCAATTGCGCAGGTGTCGGATGCGGGGATGCCTTCAATCAGTGATCCTGGACATGATTTAGTGGTCGAATGTACAAAACAGGGGATATCAGTAGTGCCGCTTCCTGGTGCAAATGCTGGAATTACAGCATTAATTGCCTCTGGATTATCTCCACAACCATTTTATTTCTTTGGCTTTTTACCACGAAAGGGTAAGGAACAACAGGATGCTTTAACGGAGTTGGCTGAAAAGCCCGAAACGTTAATTTTATACGAAGCTCCTCATAGATTGAAGCAAACACTTAAAGTACTGGCATCAGCATTTTCCGCTGACAGACGTGCAGTACTTTGCCGAGAATTAACCAAACGTCATGAGGAGTTTATTCGGGGGACTTTTTCTGATTTGATCGAATGGTCAGAAACAACGGAAATTCGTGGTGAGTTTGTGATTATTATTGATGGAAATGACCACCCAGCAGTTGGAGCAATTGATGAAGAAGCTAATGCTTTATCTGGGCTTTCAGTTAAAGAGCAGGTCGACCATTATGTAGAATCAGGATTAAAAGTTAACGATGCAATTAAAAAGGTTGCTAAACTTCATGAAGTTAAAAAGCAGCTAATTTATCGAGAATATCATCAATTAGATTAGGAAGGCGAGTCATGACTGCAAAAACATTTTCAGAAACACACACAATTCCATATTACGAAGGAAATGTGACTAATCACATGACTTTAGCGATGTTATTGAATGTCGTGATTCTGGTCTCTGAACACCAAAACGAAACCTTAGGGGTCGACCATAAGCAATTAATTAATAATTATGGGACTGGTTGGATTGTGACGTCCTATTCAATCAAAATTAACCAAATGCCAGCTATTGATCAAACCATTAAGTTAACGACCAGAGGAACTTCATACAATAAGTACTTTGCTTTTCGTGAATTTTGGATTGAGGACGAAGCTGGTAATGAATTAGTCAAAATTGATAGTATTTGGGTATTAATGAACGAAGAAACCCGAAAAGTAACAACTATTGACAGTGAAATCATTGCCCCGTATGAGTCTGAAAATGTAAAGAAAGTTCCTAGATTACCTCGACCTGAGAAAATCGGTTCGGATTTAGATTTCAGCAAAAAGTACCAAGTTCGTTCGAATGATATTGATTTTAATGGCCATGTTAATAATGCCCATTATCTAGACTGGATGGTAGACGTATTGCCGATGGACTTCATTATTGGTCATACTCCAGTCCAAGTTGATATTCGGTTTGAAAATGAAGTTAAGTATGGTAGTTGGGTTGAAAGTGCAGCTACCCAAGAAACAAATGACGCTGGTATGATTAAAACGGTTCACTGCATTAAATCGGGAGAAGACACGTCAGCAATTGCCACAATAATCTGGAAGGAAGCTGAATAATGAATGTATTAGCGATTGACACCTCAAATAAGCCTTTATCAGTGGCAGTTCTTAATGATACTGAATTATTGGCAACTGAAACAATCACCACCCATCAAAAGCATGCAGAGTTCTTGTTGCCGGTTATTGAAGACTTGGTGAGCAAGGCAGGACTAACCCCAGCCGAGATTGATAGGATTGTGGTCGCAACTGGTCCTGGTTCGTATACCGGTGTTAGAATGGCAACTACGGTGGCAAAGACGCTAGCAATGACATTAAATATTGAATTGGTGTCTGTCTCTAGTTTGCTGACATTGGCGCTAACTGTTCAAAAAAGCCAAAGACTAATTATTCCCGTTTTTGATGCTAGAAATGATAATATGTATACAGGTTTATATAAATGGGATGAGGACCAGTTAAAGTCAGTTTTGCCAGATCGCCATACTAACATTCATGAGTGGCTTGAGCGCTTAAAAGAGATTAACGAACCAATGGCCGTAATTTCTAGTTCAGCCAATTTTGATGATAAATTCAGTGATCAATTAGACCGAGTTGAGATTATTGATCATTCAGAGGCGGTTCCTAATGCAGTCCTACTTGGACGGTATGGTTTAAATTTAGCGCCTGTTACTAACGTAGATGAATTAGTTCCAAGGTATCTACGGTTAACGAAGGCAGAAGCCGACTGGCGAGAAGATCATCCTAATGAGGACGAAAGTGATTATGTTGAAAAAAATTAAGGATTGGTATTCGGAACATTTTTTTGATAAAGAAAAATCGCTTAGACAACGTTTTTTAGACATTAAAAATCATGACGTTGACATCAACGGAACTGAATTTTTCTTGGCTAAAGCCATGATTCCGGATATTCCTGAAATATTGGGGATTGAAAGAGCGGTTTACGGAGGGCAAACTCCATGGGACGATCGGGCATTTAGAAGCGAATTGATGCGTAAAAATGACCGTTTGTATTTAGTATTGCGTAGAAATGATTGGCTAGTTGCTTTCATTGGTTGTTCATTAAACTTTAAGACAAAGGATTGTCATATTACCAACGTCGCGGTTGCACCAAATTTCCAAAACCACGGATTAGGTTATTTTTTGGTAAACACAATTATAAAAAAGGCTCGTCAAATGGAATTTGAAAAGGTGACATTGGAAGTTCGTATGAGTAATACCCGCGCACAAAGACTATACCGAAACATCGGTTTTGTAGACGATGGCATCAATAAGGGGTATTATTTTAACGATCGTGAAGATGCTTTAAATATGAAAATGGACATCACCAAGCTTGGAGAGTAAGAGGTATTATGGATAACAATTTAATTCTTTCGTTTGAAACTAGCTGTGATGAAACTTCAGTCGCAGTTATCAAAAATGGAAGCGAAATTCTTTCGAACATCGTTGCAACCCAAATCAAAAGTCACCAACGGTTTGGGGGCGTGGTTCCTGAGGTCGCTAGTCGGCATCATATTGAACAGATTACGGGTTGTGTTGAAGATGCTTTAGCTAGAGCGAGTGTAACTTACGATGATTTAGATGCAGTTGCAGTCACATATGGTCCTGGTTTAGTGGGAGCGCTGCTAATCGGAGTGACAGCTGCAAAAACGATTGCTTGGGCGCATGGTTTACCGCTAGTTCCTGTCAACCATATTGCTGGTCATATTTACGGTGCCCGGTTAGTAAAACCAATTGAATTTCCTGCCATGGCGCTTGTAGTTTCTGGAGGTCATACCGAACTAGTGTATATGCCAGAAGAAGGCAAGTTTGAAATCATTGGTGAAACTCGAGACGATGCAGCTGGTGAGGCTTACGATAAAATTGGTCGGGTGTTATCGATTAACTACCCTGCAGGAAAAGAAGTTGACGAGTTAGCTCATCAAGGTAAGGATACCTTTAATTTTCCGAGAGCAATGGATGATGACAGCAACTTTGACTTTAGTTTCAGTGGTCTAAAAAGTGCATTTATTAACACTGTTCATCATGCTGATCAGATTCACGAAAGTCTGAGTCGGGAAGACTTGGCTGCAAGTTTCCAACAAGCAGTTGTGGACGTTCTTGCTGATAAAACTAAGCGAGCTCTCCGGGAGTTCCCAGTAAACCAATTGATTTTGGCTGGGGGCGTTGCTGCAAACAGGGGACTTCGCGAAAGGTTGACTGACGAATTGACTGCATTTAAAGACACTGAGTTAGTTTTAGTGCCGCTCTCACTTTGCGGAGATAATGCTGCAATGATTGGTTCTGCAGGAGAAATGCTTTACCGTCAGGGTGTCCGTGCTGATGCAACCCTTAACGCAGACCCATCTCTTGAATTTGATTTAATGAATAAATAACTCAAAAAAGGTTCCCTAATCGTTATTGATTAGGGAACCTTTTTGTTTGTCTAATTATTAATTGAAACTTTCTAATTCGATACTCTTTTCTTCCCAGGTATCTTCTGTTTTGCTAATTTCAACTTCAATTTCACTTAATTTAGTCTGCAAGTCGGCTGACTTTTGGACATCGTTAAAGTTCTCGGGAAGGGTCATTTGCGTTTCAATCTCAGACTTTTGATTATTAAGGTCGTCGATTTGTTCTTCTAATGCGGCGACTTCTCTGGTTAATTTTCTGAGCTGCTTTTGTGCTTCTTTATTGTTTTGATAATTTTGCTTATCAGTGGTTGCGGGTTTGTCATGTAGATGGGGATTTTTTGCAAGTTCTTTTTGCTCTTCACGCTCTTTATATGCATCCTGTTCAGCTTTTTTATCTACATAATAATTATAATTTCCAAGATAAATTTTACTTCCATCTGCAGAAATTTCAATTGTAGAAGTAGCTAATTGGTTAATGAAATAACGGTCGTGAGAAACGAACAAGATGGTACCATCAAATGACTTTAACGCCTTTTCTAATACTTCTCGGCTGTCTATGTCCAAATGGTTAGTTGGTTCGTCTAAAATTAGGAAGTTATTATGTTGCATCGCTAACTTTGTTAACAATAGTCGAGCTTTTTCGCCACCTGATAAATCGGCAACTAGTTTATCAACATCATCGCCGGAGAAAAGAAAGCTCCCTAAGATACTTCGAATATCGCCTTCGTTAGTGGTGGGATGATCGTCCCAGAGTTCATTTAAGACTTTTTTACCACGGTGCAAATTCTGCTGTTCCTGGTCATAGTAACCCACATCGACGCCAGTTCCATAGTGAGAAGAACCCTTGATGAACGGAATCTTTCCCAGAATGCTTTTGAGTAACGTTGATTTTCCAACACCATTTGGACCAACAATGGCAATCGCTTGATTTCGTTTAACTTCAAAATTAACGGGTTCGCTTAAGATGTGGTCGTAGCCGATTGCCGCGTTAGTCACCTTGAGCACGTTTTCACCGCTTTTCTTACTTGGGGTAAACGCAAAGCGGGCTACTTTTGTGTAGTCGACGGGCTTCTCAATAACGTCCATTTTTTCTAGTTGTTTTCTTCTTGCTTGGGCTTGCTTGGTTGTCGAAGACCGGACGATGTTTTTGTCCACAAATTCTTGAAGTTTGGCAATTTTTGCCTGTTGTTTTTCGTACTCTTTCATTCTGGTAGCGGTCTGCATCTCTTTTTGTTTTACAAAATCGGTGTAATTTCCCTGATAATGTTTGAGAGTTTTGTGCGCCATTTCATAGACCTCATTAACAATCTGATCTAAGAAATAACGGTCATGTGAAATTATCAGTAACGAACCAGAATAGTTCTTTATGTAACCCTCAAGCCAAGTAATTGTGTCAACATCCAAGTGGTTAGTTGGTTCATCTAAGATCAATAAATCAGGCTTTTCAAGTAGGAGTTTAGCGAGGGCAAGTTGGGTTTTTTGACCACCAGATAATTCGTTGATTTTGTGATCATAGTCATCTTCGCCGAATCCGAATCCGTGAAGAACTCCCCGAATCTCAGCTTCGTACGAGTAACCATTATTTTGCTCAAAGTCTGCTCGAAGGTTGTCATACGTCTTGGAGAGCTCAGAAAAGTCGTCAGGGCTCATTGATGGGCCTTCCTCACTCATCTGTACTTCCAGGTTATGAATCTTTTGTTCTGTTTTCTTTAGGTCATCAAAAACCGATTCCATCTCATCGTAAATGTTTTTGTTCGAGTCAAGGCCGGTATCCTGGGCTAAATATCCCACCGTAAGGTTTTTCTTTTCTGAGATACTTCCTTCGTCTGCTGTCATCTCTCCCATAATTACTTTTACTAGGGTTGACTTACCAGCACCGTTTTGACCAACTAATGCGATTCGGCTTTTTTCCTGGATGTTTAAGTTGACTCCGGAAAAAATATTTTCGCCATTAAATCGCTTTGCGACGTCTTGGACCTGCAAAATAATCATGCGGCATCCACCTTTCTAAGTATTAACATTCTATCACACATCAGCATTCTGGAAAAAGCTATCAAATATTATTTGAAATTGTTTTCACAAGCACTCATCTTATGATAGAATAAACAGTGAAGAGAGATTCACAAACTTTTTAATAAGCAAATAAAATTGAGGAGGAATTACTCGTGACGGCTGAAAATATCCCAAAGGCAACAGCAAAACGATTGCCAATTTATTACCGTTATCTAAATATTCTCCATGACACTGGAAAAGAAAGAATTTCTTCAACGGAGCTTGCAGATGCCGTTCAAGTAGATTCCGCAACAATTCGTCGCGACTTTTCTTATTTTGGTGCGTTGGGGAAACGGGGCTATGGTTATGATGTTGATAATCTGCTCAACTTTTTCAAACAGATTTTAAACCAAGAACATTTAACTAACGTTGGCTTGGTCGGGGTTGGTAACTTGGGTCACGCTTTGTTAAACTTTAACTTCCACAAAGATGGGAATGTTAGAATTTCAGCAGCGTTTGACTCAAATGATAGTATCGTTAATACAATCCAAGATGGAGTTCCTGTCTATCCAGTTAGTGATTTGGCTAACCAATTAAAGGAACAACAAATCCAAGTGATTATTTTGACTGTTCCATCAGAAGTTGCTCAAGGAGTTGCTGATCAAGCAGTTGAAGGTGGGGTTAGGGGAATCCTTAACTTTACACCAATTCGAATTTCAGTTCCTGATAGAGTTCTGGTTCAAAATGTTGATTTGACAAACGAATTACAAACATTGATCTATTTTATTGAAAACTTTGGAAAGTAAGCATCATTAAGTCAGAGAGTTTCTCTCTGGCTTTTTTATTTTGGCTTTTTTGCATGTCGTCGGCGAATTTTTTGATTTTTAAACCGTTGAGGCTTGCATTTTAGGACTGATAATAATATTATTGATAACAGTGATTAGCACTTTTATCAAACGAGTGCTAATGTTGCTAAAAACATTCAGTATGGAGGGACTAACGTGTTAAAACCATTAGGAGATCGCGTTATTATTGAAACGCAAAAAGAAGAAGAAAAAACGGTTGGTGGCATTGTGTTAGCAGGTAACGCAAAGGAAAAACCACAAACTGGTAAAGTTATTGCCGTTGGATCTGGCCGTGTTTTGGACAATGGTAACACCGTTGCACCAGTAGTTAAGGCTGGCGATGAAGTTATGTTCGACAAATACGCAGGTACAGAAGTTGAAGACGGAGATAACTCCTATTTAGTTTTACATGAAAAGGATATTGTTGCTATCGTTGAATAGTGATTAGTTCCATTAATAATAATTAAAAATAATTTATGAGGTGGATTTAAGAATGGCAAAAGAAATTAAGTTCTCTGAAGACGCTAGAACTAAGATGCTTGCCGGTGTCGATAAATTAGCTGATACTGTAAAGACTACAATTGGTCCTAAGGGACGTAACGTTGTTTTGGAACAGACTGCTGGTAACCCAACCATCACAAACGATGGTGTAACAATTGCAAAGTCAATTGAACTACCAGATCATTTCGAAAACATGGGTGCTAAGCTAGTTTCTGAAGTTGCTTCTAAGACAAACGATGTTGCCGGTGATGGTACTACTACCGCAACTGTTTTGACTCAAGCAATCGTTAACGAAGGAATGAAGAACGTTACCGCTGGTGCAAACCCTGTTGGGATTCGTCGCGGGATTGAAAAGGCTACTAAAGCTGCCGTTGAAGCACTTCACAAAATGTCACATGAAGTTGCTACTAAGGACGATATCGCTCAAATCGCCTCAATTTCTTCAGCCAATGAAGAAGTTGGTAAATTAATTGCTGACGCAATGGAAAAGGTTGGTAACGATGGTGTTATCACGATTGAAGAATCTCGTGGAGTTGATACTAGTTTAGATGTTGTTGAAGGTATGCAATTTGATCGTGGTTACATGTCACAATACATGGTAACTGACAACGAAAAAATGGAAGCTAACCTTGATAGCCCATACATCTTAGTTACTGATAAGAAGATTACAAACATTCAAGATATCTTACCACTTCTTCAACAAATCGTTGAACAAGGTAAGTCATTGTTAATCATTGCTGATGATATTGGTGGTGAAGCTCTTCCAACTCTTGTTTTGAACAAGATGAGAGGAACATTCAATGTTGTAGCTGTTAAAGCTCCTGGATTTGGTGATCGTCGTAAAGACCAACTTCAAGATATTGCTATCTTGACTGGCGCTACAGTGATTACTGATGACCTTGGTTTGAACTTAAAGGATGCCACTATGGATCAATTAGGCCAAGCAGGTAAGGTTAATGTTACTAAAGATTCAACAACTATTGTTGAAGGCTCAGGTGCTAAAGACCAAATTAGTGCTCGTGTTGATGAAATCAAGAACCAAATCGAAAAGACTACTTCTGACTTTGACCGTGACAAGTTAAAGGAACGTCTTGCCAAGTTATCTGGTGGGGTTGCCGTTGTTCGTGTCGGTGCCGCAACTGAAACTGAATTAAAAGAACGTAAGTACAGAATCGAAGATGCTTTAAATGCAACTAGAGCCGCTGTTGAAGAAGGATTTGTTCCCGGTGGTGGTACTGCACTGATCAATGTTATGAAGAACATTGATGGCGTAACTGCAACTGGTGATGAAGCAACTGGGGTTAAGATTGTTCGTCGGGCTCTAGAAGAACCTGTTCGTCAAATTGCTGAAAACGCCGGAATTGAAGGTTCAGTAATCGTTGAAAAACTTAAGAATGAAAAGGATGGTGTTGGTTACAACGCCGCCGAAGATAAGTTTGAAGACATGATTGCTGCCGGAATCGTTGATCCAACCAAGGTTACCCGTTCAGCACTACAAAATGCTGCATCAGTTTCTGCATTGTTGTTAACCACTGAAGCTGTTGTTGCTGATGAACCAAAGGATGATGCTCCACAAGCACCAATGCCAAACCCTGGAATGGGAATGTAATTTAATTTGAATTTTAACGAAGCGTCCAGTTTACTGGGCGCTTTTTGTGTTATCGTAGTTAGTGATATTTGAAAATAATTAGGCTTGTTTTTGTAGGCGATATGGACTATTATTTGTTAGTTCGTAATTAACGCAATTATTCTTTATTTTAAAGGGGTTACTAATTATGTGGCGATATATAAAACGCCTTCTCATTGGGAAGCCGTTGAAGACTACTGATGAAGGTGGTCAATCGTTAACAAAATTCAAAGCACTCGCACTGTTGTCTTCTGACGCGCTATCGTCAGTCGCATATGGTACTGAGCAAATTACAACGATCTTGATCACCTTATCTGCTGCGGCTATGATGTATCAAATTTGGGTTGCAGCCCTTGTGTTGGTATTGTTGACAGCAATTACGTTGTCATACCAACAAATTATTCATGCTTATCCTTCTGGTGGTGGAGCATACGTTGTTGCTAGTACAAATTGGGGCCAATCTGCTGGGTTGGTAGCTGGTGGGTCTCTGCTGGTTGACTACATGTTGACCGTGGCCGTTTCTACAACGTCTGCAACCGAAGCGATTACATCGGCAATTCCTGGTTTATACAAGCACCAAGTTCTGATTTCTTGTTTGATAGTTATCGGAATAATGTTGCTTAACTTGCGGGGGATGCGTGAGTCTGCGTCATTCTTGACTCTACCGGTTTACCTATTCATTTTGATGATTTTGGGAATGGTCGGCTATGGAATTTACCAGATTGCAACTGGAAACATTCAGTACCACGCTGCTGCTAATGTTGGTTCGCCGGTTGCTGGGATGACACTGATTCTGTTCTTCAGAGCCTTCTCAAGTGGTTCATCATCACTGACAGGTGTTGAAGCAATTAGTAATGCGGTACCAAACTTTAAGAATCCCAAGAGCAAGAACGCTTCGCATACGCTTGCAATCATGGCAACGATTCTGGCGTTCTTCTTTGGTGGGATTACGTTCTTAAGTTTCTATATGGGAATTGCCCCAAATGGCCACGAAACAGTTTTATCACAAATCGGTGAAGGAATCTTTGGTCACGGGTTACTGTACTACTTGTTGCAATTATCAACAGCGATGATTTTGGCAGTTGCTGCCAACACTGGTTTCTCGGCCTTTCCAATCCTTGCCTATAACCTCGCTAAGGATAAGTTTTTACCCCATGCGTATTTGGATAAAGGTGATCGGTTAGGGTACTCAAACGGAATAATTTCGCTTGCTTTAGGTGCGATTGTTCTGATCCAAATCTTTAACGGTAAGACAAATTCATTGATTCCACTTTATGCTGTTGGTGTGTTTGTTCCGTTTACATTATCTCAATCAGGAATGATCATTCACTGGAAACGGAATCGTGGTAAGGCATGGCCATTTAAGATGACAATCAACTTTGTTGGTGCAGTTATTTCACTGGCGTTGGTTGTATTCTTGTTCTTACTAAGATTTGGTAATGTGTGGCCTTACCTAATCGTAATGCCATTAGTTCTAATGTTGTTTTACAAGATTAAGTCTCATTACATCAAGGTCGCTAAGCAACTTCGAGTTTCAGAAGATGACACTGAGTTAACCCCAGTTCATCATTTCGACGGATCAACCGTGATTGTTTTGGTTGGTGGGGTAACAAAGGTTACCGCTCGAGCAATTAGTTATGCGCAGTCAATCGGGGACTATGTTATTGCAATGCATGTCTCATTTGATTCTGATCCTGAAAAAGAGCACAAAATTTCAGAACAGTTTAGAAAAGAATTCCCAGACGTTAGATTCGTTGATATCCATTCGTCATATAGATCAATTACTCAGCCCGCTTTAAGGTTCTGTGATGTTATTGCAAAACGGGCGGCTGATCGGAATTATTCAACTACGGTTCTGGTACCACAATTTGTTCCTCATCACAGATGGGAACATGTTCTGCATAACCAAACTAGTCTGAGGTTAAGAGCAATTCTTAACTCCAGACAAAACATTATTGTATCTACTTATAATTACCACTTGCGTGAGTAGTTACCCAAACAAAAAACCGGTTAAAATGTCAATTTGCGAAATGCAGAGATGACTTTTAACCGGTTTTATTTTACTTAAATATTAAAACTACAATTTGATTAATGAATTAATCCCATCAAGTGGGCAAACGTTGGAACAACTAAGTCAACAACGATTGAGATGATAACTACGGCAATGGCTGCCATCGCACCAGGAACAGAACCGATTTGGATAGCTTTAGCTGATCCAACGGCGTGTCCTGCAGTACCAAGTCCAAGACCCATACCAATAGGTTCTTTTAGATGGAAAATCTTAATTAACCATGATGCCAAGGCGTAAATCAGAACGGCGTTTAAAATACATGCCATGGCAGTGATTGCTGGAGTACCACCAATTGCTCCCGAGATAGGCATTGCAATCGCGGTAGTAGCTGCTTGTGGAAGCAGTGATGCGATACCGTTGTTGTTGAGTCCCATAACCTTTGCAAGTCCGTAAATCAAGAATAGGGAAATAAACAGTCCAACGACAAGTGAAAGAACAATTTCTAACCAGAAACGTTTAACGACATCATTTCGTTTGTATAGAGGAACGGCAAACGCAATTGTTGCTGGATTCAAGAACCAGAAAATGATATCCCCACCTGGTTTATAAGCGTTGGTGTAGAACCAAGTTACATCAACTCCAAAGGATTTAGCCATTAGCCAAAGGATAAAAATACCTAAAACCATTCCAACAAATAGTGGTTGGAAAATAAATAAACCTTTGCTAATTTTAAATAGCCACTGGCCAAGCAGAAAGACTGCTAGTGAGAGACAGATCCCGAACACGGGCGTCCCCAAGTAAGTAAGAATTGTTGTTTGCATTATAGTCTCACCCTTTCCTTATATAAGATGTTATTCTTCGACGTTAGCGTTTTTATGGAAAACTTTTTTCCTAAGCATGATGAAGAATGATGTGGTGTAAGCAACAACAACAAGTAAGATAACGGTTGAAATAATAATTGCAATGATGAGTTGTAGACCTTGTGCTTTCATGATGTCCAGTGAGGCCGTCAATTGGATACCTGAAGGTACAAATAGAAAAGCAATCAGACTAATCATAAAATCAGCAAATTTTTCTACCCATTCTACTTTGATGATATGAAAAGTAAGTAATAAGTAGAGCAACACTAACCCAATAACTGGAGTAGGGACTGGAAATGTTGCTGGAAATAGTGGTGAAATTAAACTAGAAACGAATAATACTGCAGCAAAAATTCCCATTTGAATGAGAATTGGAGCTTCTTTTGTTTCTGCTTGTGTATTATTTTGTTTTTCAGCCATAATAAAAACTCCTTTCACTTATAAGTTAAATAGTGGTAACAAAACCTGATATCTTACAGTTTCAAGTATAAATGGTTTTGTGAAATAAAACAATTATGTACACTTGTAAGCGTTTTGAAAGTGAAACATTAAACAAAGATTAAGATTATGAGGTTTAGCCTAATTTATCCACGCCCATGCCTTGATTGACCTTGTATTTATTGGCTTTGGTTTGTATAATTTATTTAATACAGAATTGAGAGGTTTCAAACTTTGAGACTTGAAATAATTGTCTCCTTACTGGGGACCATGATAATATCAGCTGTTCTCACCCCGTTTATAAGGCAACTTGCATTTAAGGTTGGGGCAGTCGATAAACCTAATGCTAGGCGAGTGAATAAAATTCCGATGCCTACCATTGGTGGCTTTGCAATCTTTTTAGCCTATACCTTTTCCACGATGGTTTTGTTGAGAAACCAGATGCCCACCAAGTATCTTTGGGGAATATTTGGCGGTGAGGTAATCATTATTTTGACCGGAATCATTGATGATATCTTCGAGTTAAAGCCAAGGCAAAAGGTTTTGGGGATATCTATTGCTGCATTGTGGGTTTACTTCTTTGCGGGAATCAGAATGACGACCATCACACTACCATTCTTCACAATTCATTTAGGGTGGTTATCACTTCCAATTACTTGGTTGTGGATTTTGGCAATTACGAACGCCGTTAATTTGATTGATGGCTTGGATGGTCTAGCCACGGGGGTTGGAATCATCGGTCTTACCACGATGGGGATTACGGGAATGTTCTTTTTAAATATCGGGAACATATTTGTATCCATCATGATTTTCACTTTGGTAGCGGCTTGTTTAGGGTTCTTACCCTACAACTTTTTCCCTGCCAGAATCTATCTTGGCGATACTGGGGCACTGTTTATCGGGTTCATGATCTCGGTGTTTTCACTCTTTGGATTGAAAAATGCGACATTTATCACTGTGCTGATTCCAGTTATGATTCTTGGTGTTCCAATCACAGATACAGTATTTGCAATCTTTAGAAGAATGCTGAATCGCGAGCCGATTTCACATGCTGATAAGCGTCATTTGCATCATAGATTGATGCAAATTGGACTAACACACCGCCAAACTGTATTAGTAATTTACGGTATTGCGTTGATTTTCTCATTTATTTCATTGTTATACCCAATCTCAACTCTATGGGGTTCAGTCTTACTGACGGTGGCCTCACTGGTTGGGCTTGAGTTGTTTGTGGAAACAATTGGACTGGTTGGTGAATCTAGACAACCGCTGTTGAATGGAATCAAGAAGATCGTTAAAAATACCACTAGTAAAAGCAACCATTAAAAAACCAGTTACCTACTGTTCGTTAATTGAACAGGATAGTAACTGGCTTTTTTATTCTCTGTGGTAATCAACTTCGAAGATTTTTGTTTCACCAATCGAACTGGAAAATTTATCGGCCAAAAGATTAGTGATGGTGGTGAGAAAACTATCTACTTTATCATCATCAACGGCTACTTTGACGGTAACCTTATCAGTGTACTCAGTGCCTTCGAGTGGGTAATCATTTTCTTCAAGGTAATAATTTAATTTATCAAACAGTGGGTATTCCACCGTCAGTGATATTACCTTCTTATCAAGCAGTTGAACAATTCCAACGCTTTCAATTGCGGTTGAAGCAGAATTACTATATGCCCGGATTAATCCTCCGGCCCCCAGCTTGATCCCACCAAAATATCTAGTCACCACCGCCAAGACGTTTTTAACCTCAGTTTTCTTTAAAACTTCCAAAATTGGAACACCTGCAGTTCCTGATGGTTCACCGTTGTCACTTTCTCGTTGAATTTCGTTGTTTTCACCAAGAACGTAAGCGTAACAGTTGTGGGTTGCTTTTGCGTGCTCCTTTGTGATTTCTGCTAATTGTCGTTTAGCATCATCTTCATCTTTAATTCTCCGCAGATTACAGATGAAATTAGATTTTTTTATATCAAGTTCGTGGATTCCATTTTGTTTGATTGTGAGTAATGTTTTATCTGCCAAATTAAAGTCTCCATTTTTACGTACTTAATTATTGAGGTGATTTTCATTATTCATGATATAGCAGAATTATATGGACGCCAAATAAATTCGCAACTTGTGTCTGAAAATATACTCACTGATTCTAGGATTGTGCGAATAAATTCTTTGAAATTAGTACACGGCATTCCTGTTTGCCAACGCTGTGGCGCTAAGTTGAATCGAAAGTTAGCCCAGCTCCCCAATGATAACTACTATTGTTATGCGTGTATCCATATGGGGCGAGTTGATTCGTTATCACAATTGATAACTGTTGCTGAACCCAATGCGTTTTCTGTGCCCGTTAAACCGCTAGCTTGGAGTGGTAACTTGACTTCTTCTCAGAGTGAATGCTCAAAGGCGATAGTTAATGTAGTCGATAATTTACAAACTCATTTGTTGTGGGCGGTGACTGGGGCGGGAAAAACCGAAATGATCTTTGCAGGAATTGAGAAGGCTCTTCTTGATCGGAAGCGGGTGGCAATTGCTTCACCAAGAATAGATGTTATTAACGAACTTTACCCAAGACTGAAAGCTGCCTTTCCGAATACAAAAATATGTTTGCTTCATGGGCGGACAGATACTAGGTATCAATACTCCCAGTTAACGGTTTGTACTACTCACCAATTGTTGAGGTTTAGACGGGCATTTGATTTGCTTATAATTGATGAAGTTGATGTTTTTCCATATGCGGGTAATCCGCAACTTCATTTTGCGGCAGGCCAAGCGGCCAAGACACGTGCTAGTCGGTTGTATCTAACCGCAACACCTGATGATTACTTGTTGAAATTAATAAAAAAGAAGAAAATCACCACCAGCTATCTGCCCCGTCGTTATCACGGATATCCATTACCAGAAATCACTGTGAAGAAGACTACTCACTTGCGACAAATGATTGACCAAGGCAAACTCCCAACTGCAATCATCAAAATAATAAAACAAATTGTCGGTCGTCAGCTTTTGCTCATATTTGTACCGAAAATTAGTGATCTCAGTTTAGTTGGGAGGGCGTTAGCGTTGTTCTCTAAAGATTGGCGATATGAAACCGTCCACTCAGCCGATCCCCAAAGAATTGAAAAGGTGCAGGCGATGAGGGATGGAAAACTAGATTTTTTGATTACAACGACGATTTTAGAGCGGGGAGTTACCTTTAGAAATTTAAGCGTAATCGTTTTGAATGCGGACAATGATATCTTTGGAACGCCAGCCCTCGTTCAGATTGCTGGTCGAGTCGGTAGAAGTGCTGACTATCCAGGTGGATTAGTGCAATTTTTTGTTGAGCAACGAACTGCCAAAATTAAGGCAGCTCAAATGCAAATTAAAAAAATGAATAAGATGAAAAATGAAACTTAATATTTGCTTGGTCTGTGGAGGAATATTAGCACCGTCATTTAAACTTGAGGATCTCTTTTCGGTGGCTGGCTTAAATAAGAGGTTAGTGTGCAGCACCTGTTGGTCAAAATTTGAATACTTACCCCAAAGAGTAACTTGTCAGGGGTGTGGTCGCTGTATAGATGAATCATCAAGAGAACGGATTTGTCCTGACTGTACTAGGTGGTTAGTTAACGAGGAGATGGATTTTAATAACGTGGCATTATTTGCCTATAATTTATGGATGAAAGAATATATGCACCGGTATAAGTTTATTGGCGATTACAGGTTACGGTTAATATTTACACAGTTTATAAAAAATTATATCCGCACAAATTATCCCAATAGAAATTTGGTTGTGGTACCGGTTCCTGTTGCACCAGAGACAAGTGCTCTTCGTGGATTTAACCAAGTGCAGGGATTACTCGAAGATGTTGACTATCTAGAAGCTCTACACACAATTGACAGTAAAAAATCGCCGCAATCTGCAAAAAATCGTTTTGAAAGAATGTCAACTAGTCAGCCATTCGCATTGATCCAGGGTTGTGAAAAACAAATATATGATAAAAATGTGTTGATTGTCGATGATGTATACACCACAGGGAGAACTATAAGACACGCAGCTACTGCGGTTTTGATGGCAAATCCTAGAAAAATTATGGGGTTAACATTAGCTAGATGACAGCGTTTTAGTTCTAATGATTGTTAAATGTCGCACTTTAATCTATACTTAAGTTGTAGCCAATGATGAAACCAAAAAAGGGCATCATTGGACCATTAAACCGTTAATGGTGAAGGGAGAGAGTGTTATGTTAATTTTTAACATTCGGGGAGAAAATATTGAAGTAACGCAAGCAATTCGTGAGTATGTAGAGAAGCGGATTAGCAAGTTGGAAAAGTACTTTGACGACGATGCCAAGAATACCGCTCACGTAAACTTGAAGGTATATCCAAACAAGCAGGCCAAAGTAGAAGTTACAATTCCTTTGCCATACTTGACACTACGTGCGGAAGAAATGTCTAACGATCTTTATGCAAGTATTGATTTGGTAACTGACAAGTTGGAACGTCAAATCAGAAAGTATAAGACTAAAGTTAACCGCAAGTCTCGTGAAAAAGGTTTCAAGAACTTAGAGTTCGCACCAACTACTGAGCCAGAATCAGATGATGATTCTAAGTTTGATGTAGTAAGAACTAAACGAGTATCATTGAAACCAATGGATAACGAAGAGGCAATCCTTCAAATGGACATGTTGGGTCATGATTTCTTCATCTATGAAGATGCAGAAACTTCAGGAATCGACATTGTCTACCGTCGTAATGACGGCCGTTACGGTTTAATTGAAACGGGCGACTAATATTAATAAGTTTCTTCAAAGAGTCAGAGCTATGGCAGAAGATTTTGCCATAGCTCTTTCTTATTTGATAGAATTGTAATAGTATTGTGATTACAGCTTAACCATGTTTATGTTTCAAATATTTTCATGAAATGATACAATTGATTAGTATGTAAAATAACAATATTTGAAAAATTATAAATATCTCGAATTAGAATTTAATGCAAGAAGGGAAATTTACTAGATGCGAAATGTCTTAAAGAAATGGGTCGAAAGTGACAAGCACGAACTTAAACGACTCAGTAAAATGGCCGATGAAGTTGGGTCATATTCTAAAGAATATCAGGAACTTAGCGATGAAGAACTTCAAGCAAAAACCCCTGAATTCAAACAACGTTATCAAGATGGAGAAACACTTGATGACTTACTTCCTGAAGCCTTTGCCGTTGCTCGTGAAGGTGCTAAACGTGTGCTTGGACTTTATCCATTCCACGTTCAAATTATGGGAGGAATTGTTCTCCATGAAGGTAATATTGCTGAAATGAAGACTGGTGAAGGTAAGACACTTACTGCTACTATGCCAGTTTATTTGAATGCACTTGCTGGTGAGGGTGTCCACGTTGTTACTGTCAACGAATACCTATCACAACGTGATGCTACTGAAATGGGTGAACTTTATAACTGGTTAGGTTTAACTGTTGGAGTTAACTTAACTCAAATGAGCCCTGACGAAAAACGTGAAGCTTACGCAGCTGATATCACTTACTCAACTAACAGTGAAATTGGTTTTGATTATTTGCGTGATAACATGGTTGCTTATAAAGAAGAAATGGTTCAACGACCACTTAACTTTGCAATCGTTGATGAGGTTGATTCAATTTTAATTGATGAAGCTAGAACGCCATTAATTATTTCTGGACAAGCAACTGGAACTTCACAGTTGTACCAAAGCACAGATCAATTTGCTAAGACACTTCACGAAGGCGAAGATTTTAAGGTTGATCTTGAAACTAAGACAGTTTCATTGACAGATAAAGGAATTGAAAAGGGTGAAAAGTACTTCAACTTAGACAACCTTTATGATACTGACAATACTGCATTGACCCACCATTTGGATCAAGCATTGCGTGCCAACTTTATCATGCTTAGAGATAAAGACTACGTTGTTCAAGACGACGAAGTTTTGATTGTTGATTCATTTACTGGTCGAATCATGGACGGACGTCGTTTTTCTGACGGCCTTCACCAAGCAATTGAAGCCAAGGAAGGCGTTACTATCCAAGAGGAAAGTAAGACCATGGCTAACATTACTTACCAAAACATGTTCCGGATGTATAAGAAGTTAGCCGGTATGACTGGTACTGCTAAGACTGAAGCAGAAGAATTCCGTGAAATTTACAACATGGAAGTTATCTCTGTTCCAACTAACAAGCCGGTTGTTCGTGTTGACGAACCAGATATCTTATACCCTAACTTACAATCTAAGTTTGAGGCCGTTGTTAACAAAATTAAGGAACTTCATGAAAAGGGTCAACCAATGTTGATCGGTACTGTTGCTGTTGAAACTTCAGAATACCTTTCACAAAGACTTGACCAAGAAAATATTCCTCACGTGGTCTTGAACGCTAAGAATCATGCTAAGGAAGCTGAAATTGTTACCAATGCCGGTCAAAAGGGTGCGGTTACTATCGCTACCAACATGGCTGGTCGTGGTACTGATATTAAATTAGGACCGGGCGTTGTTGAACTTGGTGGTTTAGCAGTTATCGGTACTGAACGTCACGAGTCACGAAGAATTGATAACCAACTTCGTGGACGTGCAGGTCGTCAAGGTGATCCAGGATTGTCACAATTCTACTTGTCACTTGAAGATGACTTGATGCTTCGTTTTGGTTCTGAAAAGATTAAGAACTTCTTGGAAAGTATGAATGTTGAAGGCGAAGATGCCGTTATTCGTTCAAAGATGATTACCAAGCAAGTTGAATCTGCTCAAAAACGGGTTGAAGGTAATAACTACGATTCACGTAAGAACGTTCTTCAATACGATGATGTTATGAGACAACAACGTGAAGTTATTTACGGTGAACGTCAAGAAGTCATTGAAGAAGATAAGTCCCTCAAGTGGGTTATCATGCCAATGATTGAAAGAACTGTTAACCGAATCGTTGATCTTCACACCCAAGGAGATAAAGCAGACTGGGACTTACAAACTATTCTTGATTTCGCAATTTCAGCAATGGTTAACCCTGATCAAGTTTCATTAGACGACTTGAAGGGACTATCATCTGACGAAATCAAAGAATTCTTGATGGGTCTTGCTACTAAGGTTTACGACCAAAAGAAGGAAGAACTTTATGACGAGTCTCAAATGCTTGAGTTCGAAAAAGTTGTTATTCTTAGAGTTGTTGATTCACACTGGACTGATCACATCGATATGATGGATCAATTGAGACAATCAATTGGCTTACGTGGTTATGGTCAACAAAACCCATTGGTTGAATACCAACGTGAAGGTTACAAGATGTTTGAAGAAATGATTGCTGATATTGATTACGATGCAACCAGATTATTCATGAAGGCAGAAATTCGTCAAAATATGCAACGTTAATAACTCTAGAGAATCCAGGCAGTTACTGTTTGGATTCTTTATTTTGAAAAGGGAACGGTGAGTAAAATGGCCTTTGAACTAAGCGAAGCCAAAAAACAATTAGCTGAAATGCAAGAAGCCATCGCTGGCTTTAGGAGGTCTCTTTGACTTTGATGCGTTAAGCGAAAGCATTGAAATTAACGAGTCCAAAATGGCAGAACCTGGATTTTGGGATAACCAAAATGAAGCCCAAAAGTTAATTGATGAAACTAATCAAATGAAGACGAAAGTTGATAGTTACTCGCACCTTAAAAGTGAGAGTGATGATTTATCAGTAATGCTTGATTTGATTGGTGAAGATTCTGATTCAGATATGGAAAGTGAGTTTGTTGACCAACAGGATAAACTTGCTAAGGAATTGAGCCAGTATCAATTGCAGCTGTTACTGAACGAAAAGTACGATCATAACAATGCCATCCTCGAAATTCACCCTGGTGCAGGTGGAACAGAATCTCAAGATTGGGGTTCAATGCTACTTAGAATGTATACTCGCTGGGCAGAGTCTCATAATTTTAAAGTAGAGGTTTTGGATTATCAGGTTGGGGATGTTGCGGGAATCAACAGTGTTTCACTATTGATTTCTGGTACAGATGCATACGGATATTTGAGGTCTGAAAAGGGTGTTCACCGATTGGTTAGAATTTCACCATTTGATTCGGCAGCAAGGAGACATACATCATTCGCTTCAGTTGATGTGATGCCTGAACTGAATGATGATGTGGAAATTGAAATTAACCCTGATGACCTAAGAATTGATGTTTATCGCTCTAGTGGTGCAGGTGGTCAGCATATTAACAAGACATCGTCAGCAGTTCGAATTACCCACGAACCAACAGGAATTGTGGTTGCTAGTCAGGCACAAAGATCACAGCTACAAAACAGACAAACGGCGATGAACATGTTGAAATCAAAGTTATATGAACTTGAGGAGCAAAAGAAGGCGGAAGAGAAGGCTAAGATTGAGGGAGAGCAACTTGATATTGGCTGGGGATCGCAGATCCGTTCTTACGTTTTTCATCCATATTCAATGGTCAAAGATCACCGAACCAATCATGAAACAGCTAATGTTAATGCGGTAATGGACGGTGATTTAGACGGGTTTATCAACGCATATTTGCAGTGGAAACTGGAACAAAAAAATCCAGATTAGGGAGCGTTACAGAAATCTCTGATTTCGTCTTAACGCCCCCACAACGATGACGCGTACTGAGCGTCACGAATAGTGACGGTCAGTCGCGACAGAGACTGTGTGGAGCTTGCAGGAATTTTCGATTTCGTCTTAGGGAGCACTACATGAATCTTCGATTCAGTCGTAGTGCCCCGACAAGAGCAACAGTTAGTGAATTTTGCGAGGAGCAAGATTCACTCCTGATGCTTACTGTCTCGGCGGTTAGTCGCGACAGAGACTGTGTGGAGCTTGCGGAAATCTCCAATTTCTTCATAGGGAGCACTACTTGAAGTTTTGATTCAGCCCCAACAAGAGCATCAGTATGTGAATTCTGCGAAAGCGGGATTCACTCGTGATGCTTACTGTCCCCCACAATGAAAAGAAAAGATGCCGTGATAATTTCATTTTTGAAATTATCACGGCTTTTTTACCGTATTGAGGTATGATTCGGCTTTCTTTTAGCAATATTGACTGAATTACTGCTTAATATAAAATATGGACAATGCTATACTTAAGCTAAACTGAATAGGGGAAATGAAAATGAAAATTTTGTTTTTACTCCTGTTTTTCTTACTCCAACCAGTACTATGGCTGACAGTAATTAGGGCGGGAGCGCTTTTCTCGAACAGAGTAAAACGGGAAAGAAAATTATTTAGATCCGCAATCTATGAAGACTTTTTCGAAGGTCGTCATTTGGCTAAGACCATGTTGTTATCGGGAATCGTTTCATCAATCCTTGGTGTGGTATTACTGACCATGTCCGCTAAATGGGTGGTCGTGTACATAGGAATAGAATTACTTAGCGTGGTTGTTCTATTCTTTACCAGTTTGCCGATTACTGTAATTGCTGCAAGTGCGGTAATTGTTTCTACATTAACAATACCTAATAATTTGTTTGGCTTTAGCTGGCTAAAATCGGGGTTAGGTACGAGCCTCACTGCTGTACCAGCGGCTAACCTGACAGCTCTGCTAAGCATCGTGGTGATATTAAACGCTCTGTACGTCAAAAGAGTTGGTGGTACATACGAATCTCCAATAATTGATAGAAATAAACGGAACACCAAAATTGCAAAGTATAGATTTAATGAATCTGCAGTGATTCCAATGCTAATTGTCCTTCCTGGAGATTGGTTTGCTAGTCACATATCATTTTGGCCAGTATTCAATTACTCAGGTCATACGTATACATTATTTATCCTACCTTTGTTACTTGGACTTAGGTTGACTGTTAAGCGTGGCGAATTTAAGGAAACTCTAGCATTGTTCTCTAGAAATTCAATGATCATTGGGTTGATTGGGTTGATTTCTGCTGTTGTAACTAAGTTTGTACCAGTTCTTAGCTTTTATCCAATACTTTTGGTTTGGTTTATGTATGTGGTCAATTTGTATGTCATTAAGCTAAAGGATAACCAAATTGATTTTGAATATAGTGAGGTTATGGACGGAGTTCGGGTTATTGGAATTAAGCCGGAGACCCCCGCAGCAAAAATGAATTTGGTTATTGGTGATGTAATTCTAGAGGTTAATGGTAGTCCCGTTGCCAACGAAACGGAATTATATCGGGCGATTTCGCTTAATTCAACGTATTGTAAGTTGAAGGTAAGGGACCGCAATGATCAGTTAAAAGTAACCGAGACGGCAATTTTCAAAAATTCGCCACATGAAATTGGAATTAAAACATACTCAGATTACGCTTAATGGAGGAGTCAGTCGTGAAAAAGGTACTAGTTGTAGATGACGAACCGTCGATTGTAACTTTGTTGGAATATAATTTAAAGCGCGAAAATTTTGAGGTTGAAAGTGCAACTAATGGAACTGATGCCTTAGATAAAATTGAAAATAACAACTATTCAATCGTGTTGTTAGATTTGATGCTTCCGGAAATGAGTGGGGAAGATGTTCTTAAACGAATTCGAATGGATCGGATTGAGACCCCAGTGATTGTTTTAACTGCCAAGGATACTGAGTTTGATAGAGTCTTTGGCTTAGAGATGGGTGCAGACGATTATATTGCGAAGCCATTTAGTCCGCGGGAAGTCATTGCCAGGATTAATGCGGTACTAAGACGTTATAAGGCAGAGAAACCCCAACCAGCAAATTCTGAAAAAGCTGATGGCGATGATCATAGTGCAGTGGGACCATTTACGATTGATACTAAGCAGTATCGAGTACTACTGAATGGCAAAAATTTAAGGCTAACACCAAAGGAATTTGAACTGTTTGAATATTTAGCTAACCATGAGCGCCAGGTATTCAGCCGTGAGCAATTGTTGTCAGGAGTGTGGGGATTTGATTACTCTGGTCAAAGTAGAATGGTTGATATTCAAATCGCCCACCTTCGGGAAAAAATTGAAACGGATCCCAAGCACCCTGTATATTTAAAGACTGTTCGTGGCTTTGGATATGAATTCGTGAGTGGAGATGAGTAAACTGAACCGATTAACTAAAAACCTTTACTTGTTATTCACTCTCAGTGCGGTTGGGTTTGTTGGACTACTACTAGGAATTATAACCGACAATAAAGCATGGCAAATTATTGCATTGCTAATTTTAGGTGTCACGATAATTGTTTTTATCGGCGCATTGATTCAAAATCACCGTGAAAATCGGGTGATTTTTAGGCTTCAAAGGGCAGTAAAAAATTTAAACTTACAGACCCAAGCAAAGCCAGTCCTAGTTAGGCCTGACGATGAATATAAGGGCTTGGCTGACGAAATTAATGAGTTGGCATCTGCGAAGGATGACGAGTATCAAAAATCATTGGCCGAGACGACCGAAATTGAAAAAATTATTAATGTTCTCCCTGTTGGGGTAATGGTAGTTGACCAAGCAAAAGATGTCATCTTTGCGAATAGTCAAATGGAAGATATTTTGGAAAGGCAAATCAAACCAGAACCGCATCCGTACACTTTGGACATCGCTAATTATGAGTTGCTGACAATGATTGATAGTGTATATAGTGATCATCAATCAACTAGAACTGAGATCAGTGAGGTTTCTAACGACCCTAAAACAATTGATGTTCAAGTTGTTTATAACCGAATCAAGAATTCGTTTCATTTAGTGGTGATTGCTTATGACATTTCTGAAGTTATTAACATTAAGCAGATGCAAATTGATTTTTTGCGCAATGCTAGTCATGAACTGAAAACGCCGGTTACCGCAATTTCAGGATTTGCAAAAACTCTGTTGGATGGGGCTAAGGATGATCCTGAGAGCCTAACTGAATTTTTAAAAATAATTGATCAACAAAGCGACCAATTAACATCTCTGATTAATGACGTGCTAACAATTTCGCACATTCAAAATCATGAATCTAATGCAGCAGAGCCGTTGTTACTAAGAGCATTTGTGGATCAAGAATTTAAAACTCAAAGTAATCAAATAAAAGCACAAAATATTCAAGTTGAAAACTTAATCGACGAAGAGTTTCAAGTTAAAATTGATTCTGCATCCTTACGCCGAATCGTTCGAAATTTGATTTCAAACGCAGTTAAGTATAATCGACCATCGGGAACAATCTCGATTGATGCTAGTCGTCAGGGAAGTTTCTGGTACCTAAATGTCAAGGATACTGGAATTGGAATCTCTCAAAAAGATTTGGCAAGAATATTTGAGCGCTTTTATCGGTCGGATGAGTCGCGTAATAAACAGGAGGTTCCTGGTACAGGTTTGGGACTTTCCATTGTAAAAGAGTTGGTTGACTCGTTATCAGGTAAGATCACTGTGCGCAGTCAACGTGGGGTTGGAACAACTTTTACAGTTAGGTTGCCTTATATAGATTAAAAACCAAGCAGAATTGAATCTGCTTGGCTTTTTTATTTGAATATAGTTGACTGTGGAAACTATTTACATAACTTTTACATTCGGCTGGTTAAATATTTACATTGATTATTTACAATAATAAGTGATTAATTTAGGAGGATTTTGCCATGCGGAAACAAACGGTTATTAAAATTTGTGTGGGTTTGCTACTTGTATTTGGGCTTACATACGCATTTGCCACTAGAGACAGTTCAGAAAGTAATGGGGAATCAATTACTGCTGTTGGCTCAACGGCACTTCAGCCTTTAGTAGAAGCTGCCAGTGAGGAATATATTTCTGATCACCCGGGCGTGTTTATTAACGTTCAGGGTGGCGGTTCTGGTACAGGACTTAGCCAAATTGAATCTGGTGCTGTGCAGATGGGGAATTCTGACTTATTCGCTGAAGAAAAAAGTGGAATCGATCCTAAGGGATTAGTTGACCATAAAGTTGCGGTTGTTGGGGTTGCTCCAATCGTGAATAAAGACACGGGTGTAAGCAATTTGACAACAGAACAACTAATTAAGGTGTTCACTGGTAAGGTTACAAATTGGCGCCAAGTCGGTGGTAAAAACATTCCGGTAACATTAATTAACCGTTCGCAAGGTAGTGGAACTCGAGTAACTATTGAACAATATGGCTTAAATGGTAAAGAAAGTGCTGTTGCCCAGGAACAAGATTCTTCGGGGACTGTTCGCCAAATTGTGGGGACTACTCCTGGTGCAGTTAGCTATGTAGCGTTTGGATATTTAAACGATTCTGTCAAACCACTTAAGTTAAACGGAATTGCTCCGACAGCTACAAACGTAAAAAATAACCAGTGGAAGATTTGGTCCTATGAACATATCTACACTAACGGCCAACCTAAGGGACTAACCAAAACATTCTTAAGCTTTTTGAAGGGTAAACACATTCAAGAGCAACTATTTCAAAAGTTAGGTTATATCTCCGTTGGGGATATGGAATATCAAAGGTCTTGGAACGGCAAAATAACGAAAGGTTCAGGTGAGTAGTTTGGAAAACAAAAAATTAGCCTCACAACTAATGAAAAAATCAAAAACCGCTCGCTACGAACGGTTTGGGAAAATGATTAGTTTGCTAGCGTTGTTACTGATTATGGTAATTGTTGCTGGGATAATTGTTTTCGTCGCATCTAAAGGACTTTCAACTTTCATCTCAGACCACATTTCATTAAAAGATTTTTTTGGTGGCACGTTGTGGAATCCAGGAACTGAAACTCCCGCAGGCAAACCAGCCGTCGGAGCGTTACCAATGATTGTGGGATCATTCTTAGTGACTCTGCTAGCAGCGTTAGTCGCTACTCCGTTTGCAATTGGAACGGCAGTCTACATGACAGAAATCTCCCCCAAAAAGGGTGCCAGATTCTTACAACCCGTAATTGAGCTTCTTGTGGGGATCCCCTCAGTTGTTTACGGATTTATTGGTCTATCGGTGGTTGTTCCGTTTGTTAGAAATGTATTCGGAGGATCTGGATTTGGAATTCTATCCGGAACTTTCGTGTTGTTCGTCATGATTTTGCCAACGATTGTTTCAATGACGGTTGATTCATTGAAATCTGTACCCAAATATTATCGGCAAGCTTCATTAGCGTTGGGAGCGACAGCTTGGCAAACGATTTGGAAAGTGGTCTTGAGGGCAGCGACACCAGGAATTTTGACAGCCATTGTTTTCGGAATGGCAAGGGCGTTCGGTGAAGCACTAGCCGTACAAATGGTTATTGGTAACGCTGCATTAATGCCACAAAACTTGGTTTCACCAGCGTCAACACTAACTTCTGTATTGACATCTGGGATGGGAAACACAGTTATGGGCTCACTTCAAAATGATGCCTTATGGTCATTGGCCTTAGTATTGTTGTTCATGTCACTATTCTTCAACCTGTTAGTCCACTTTATTGGTCGGAAAGGGGCATTTAAGAAATGAAAACTCAAAAACAAAGTCAAGTGGCAATTGCCATCCTCAAAGGTATCGCGGCTTGCGTTGTCCTGATTTTGGCCTTCTTGTTGGGCTACATTTTTATAACTGGTCTGCCAAACGTTAGTTGGGGTTTTCTAACTAGACCCGCCCGAGCATTTCAAGCTGGCGGTGGAGTTGGAATTCAGCTATTTAATTCATTCTACCTACTAATTTTGGCAATGCTGATTTCAACACCAATTGCTCTGGGTGCATCAATTTATTTGAATGAATACGCCAAGGACAACTGGTTTACTTCAACCATTAGAACGGCAATTGAAATCCTAAGTTCACTTCCTTCGGTTGTGGTGGGGCTGTTTGGATTCTTGTTGTTCGTTATTCAATTTAACTATGGATTTTCTATTTTATCAGGGGCATTGACGCTAACAATCTTCAACCTACCGCTACTGACCAGAAACATTGAAGAGGCGCTGTCCAGCGTATCGGACGCTCAGCGTCAAGGTGGCCTTGGTCTTGGCCTATCGAAGTTTGAGACAATTATTCACATTGTTGTTCCGGCTGCTTTACCAGGAATCATCAGTGGAATTATTCTTTGTTCTGGCCGAGTTTTTGGTGAAGCTGCAGCGTTAATTTATACTGCTGGACAAAGTGCACCCGCACTTAACTTCGCTGACTGGAACCCATTCAACATTGATAGTCCCCTTAGTCCATTAAGACCTGCTGAAACCTTGGCTGTTCACATTTGGAAAATTAATTCTGAAGGAATCATGCCAGACTTATCTCAGGTATCATCTGGGGCATCAGCAGTCCTTGTTCTAGCAATCTTAATTTTTAACTTATCAGCTAGATTCATTGGCCGAAAGATTTTTGAAAAAATGACGTCAGCAAGTTAGGAGAATTAGCATGCAAGAAATGTTAAACAATCAAACTCAAGAGCGATTCATTTATCAATTTGATGATAATGATGAAATTACAATGGCGACTGAAGATTTGCAGGTGTTTTATGGTGATTCACTAGCAATGAGTAACGCTGACTTAACTTTTAAGAAGAACACGATTACTGCACTAATCGGTCCATCTGGTTCTGGAAAGTCTACGTACTTACGAAGTTTAAACCGAATGAATGATGAAGTAGCAACAGTTAAGGGCAAAATCCTGTATCAAGGTGTGGATATCAACCAACCTGGAATCGATGTTTATGAAGTTCGGCGTCGAATTGGGATGGTATTCCAGCGTCCGAATCCGTTTGCTAAGTCAATTTATGACAACATTACCTTTGCTTTAAAGCGTCGGGGAATAAGGGATAAGAAAAAGTTGGATGAAGTGGTTGAAACTACGCTGAAGGAAGCAGCTGTGTGGGATCAAGTTAAAGATGTTTTGCATAAAAGTGCCTTGGAGCTTTCTGGTGGCCAAGCACAACGGGTTTGCATTGCTAGAGCGTTAGCCGTTCGTCCTGATGTACTACTGCTTGATGAACCTGCTTCAGCCTTGGATCCTGTTTCCACTGTCCAATTGGAACAAACCCTAAGAGAGTTAAAGAAAGATTACACGATTATTATTGTTACTCACAATATGCAGCAAGCTGCTCGGCTAAGTGACTACACAGTATTTTTTAACCTGGGGCAAGCAATTGAATACAATAAAACCAGAAAGATATTTACGAGACCAAAAATCAAGCTTACCGAAGATTATGTTTCAGGTAACTTTGGGTAGGAGGAAACCAATATGAGTGAACCAGTAATTGAATCAACTAACTTAGACTTATTTTACGGTGACTTTCAAGCCCTTCACGACATTAATTTAGCTTTTGATCCAAACGAAATCTCAGCACTAATCGGTCCTTCAGGATGTGGAAAGTCAACGTTTTTACGATGCCTTAACAGAATGAATGACATGATTGATAACGTTACGATTACCGGATCTGTTCAGTTTCGGGGTGATAATATCTATGCTCCCCAGACGAACTTAGTTGAATTACGTAAAGAAATTGGTATGGTGTTTCAACAGCCTAATCCGTTTCCGTTCTCTGTGTACGATAACGTAACGTATGGCTTGAAGATTGCCGGAATTAAGGATAAAGCTAAACTAGATGAAATTGTTGAGCGTAGTTTAAAGCAAGCCGCAGTATGGGACGAAGTTAAGGATCACCTCTATGACAATGCCTTGTCCTTTTCCGGGGGCCAACAACAAAGAATTTGTATTGCCAGAGTGTTAGCAGTTTCTCCAGACATTATTTTGATGGATGAACCAACTTCGGCACTTGATCCAATCTCGAGCGCAAAAATTGAAGATACGTTATTGGATTTAAAGGAACAATACACAATTGTGATTGTGACCCACAACTTGCAACAGGCATCTAGAATTTCTGATAAAACGGCGTTCTTTATGGATGGAACGGTTATCGAGTACGATAAAACCAGCAAGATATTTGTTAATCCAGAAAATCAAAAAACTGAAGACTACGTTTCTGGTAGATTCGGATAGGAGGAGTAAGATGGGAAAAATATTTGATGATGAGTTATCAACTCTCAAAGCTGATTTTATGAAGATGGCAGCATTGGTTAGAGATGCAGTTGCCAATAGTGGCCAGGCATTTATCGATCACGATGTGGATGCTGCTAACGCAGTAATTGAGCGGGATCATAAAATCAATGAGATGCAAACATATTTGGAAAAACGCTCGTTTGAGCTAATTGCGTTGTATCAACCGGTGACTACTGATTTACGTGAAGTTGTTGGGGTGTTAAAGAGTGTTACCGACCTTGAGCGGGCGGGCGATCATGCCAGAAACATTGCCCGATCCACAATTAAGATCAAGGGTCAGGATAGAATTAGCGAAGTTGAGAAGGTAATTGCGACCATGGTCAATGAGGTAGTGAAGGAGTATGCCCAATCAATCGAGGCATACGCTGCAGCGGACCAGAATAAGGCAGAAGAAACTGCTCAGATTTTTAATGAAGAAATTAATGATCTTTATAACGGTGTTGCTTCACCAAGCTACCGGACAATGTCTGAAAAACCGGATATCTTGAATTCAGCGATTATCTATTTGAATGTGGCCAAAGATCTGAGTCGGATTTCTGATTATAGTACAAACATTTGTGAGTGGACTGTCTACCTTGCTACCGGAAAAATAATTGAACTAAATTAAGTTTTTGTGATTTTAGCGCTGCATACTTGAATGCGGTGCTATTTTTTAATACTCTTAAGTTAATATCGAAGGAGGAATTCATCATGAAACAAGCAAAAAATTTCAAAAGATCTGCGACTGACAAATTAGTGGCGGGTGTTTTGGGTGGGATTTCCCATGAACTCAATTGGAATTCTACTTTAGTTAGAGTGCTGTTTTTGATTTTGATGTTTACCCCAGGAATCAACATCCTGTTGATCATTGCATATATTGCTGCCGTGATCATGGTACCTTCCGAAGGGTCAACGGCATCATTCTTTAATCTATTTAAGAATACTTATCAGACAACTAAAGATGGGAAATCTTCCAGAAAAGTAATTCATAGCGTGGAAGAACACGATGTGAACGATAAAGGAGAAAAATAAATGCGTTTTTTAACTAATCTATTGCTGAACACGGTTTTGTTCATGGCAATTAGTGGCTTTTTACCTAACTATTTTTACGTTTCTAGTTTTGGAGTTGCCTTTTTAGCCGCGTTTGTGCTTGCATTCCTTAACTTTTTAATCAAACCGTTACTGACTTTGTTCTCACTACCAATCACCATTTTGACCTTTGGACTTTTCAGCTTGGTGATCAACGGAATTATTTTGGAGTTAACTTCTAAAATTGTTGGACCTGGGTTTGAATTTTCATCGTTTTGGGTAGCAATGTTAGTTGCAATCATCATGTCAGTTCTTAGTGGTATTATCGTAGAATTCTTTTCTCGTGAGTCACATTAAGCGCTAACAAAGTGGTAAAATTAAACCAATAATGTGCATTAAGGAGGGATTAGTTTGGCAGAAAGCGTTACGATTGCTGATTTAGTTAAAAATGCTCGACTCGACGTTTATGCAGGCGAAGAGTATCTGGCTGAAAGAAGTGTTTCAACTAGTGATATTTCTCGTCCAGGATTGGAATTAACGGGCTTTTTCAACTACTATCCATCTAAACGAATCCAGCTATTAGGAATTACCGAGATTTCATATTCAAAAGGATTGTCTCATGAGGAACTTCTTAAAGTTATGCAGCAAATGTGTCAACCAGAAACACCTGCCTTTGTGATTTCAACTCAGTTGGAGCCACCTGAAGAATTACTTGAGGCCGCTGAAGAAAAACACATTCCCATTTTAGGTTCAAAACTAACGACGTCTCGGGTTTTAAGTAACATGACTAATTACCTTGAGGATAAGTTGGCTGAACGTCAGTCAATTCATGGGGTACTTGTTGATGTCTATGGATTAGGTATTTTGATCACTGGTGACAGTGGGGTTGGTAAGAGTGAAACTGCTTTGGAATTGGTTAAACGTGGTCATAGACTGATTGCCGATGACCGGGTCGAAGTTTATCAACAAGACGAACAAACATTGATGGGGGAAGCTCCAGCAATTTTGAAGCATCTATTGGAAATTCGGGGAATTGGTATCATAGATGTAATGACGCTGTTTGGAACTGGTGCGGTTAGAAGCCGAACCAAGGTTTCACTAATTATCCACCTTGCTAATTTTTCAAAGGATGCCAAGTATGATCGTCTTGGAAATGGTACTCAGGACGTTAAGTTTTTTGACGTAAACGTGCCTAAAATGGTCATTCCCGTTAAGACTGGTAGAAACTTAGCTATCATCATTGAGGCCGCAGCGATGAACTTCAGGGCTCAATCAATGGGGTACGATGCAACGGAGACGTTTGATCGTAATTTGAATAACTTGATTAAAGTGAATAGTGAAAAAGATGCTGATGAAAAGAAGCAAGAAGACAAAGCTAAGAAGGCTAATAAAAAAGCGTTGTCTAAAAAAAGTGGGGATAAAGACAAAGACTAGGAGTTTTTAATTTTGAACAATTTGTTGTTATCAGCATTGAACCCGATTGCTTTTAATTTGGGACCAATCCAGGTTCACTGGTATGGAATCATTATTGCAACCGGGGTTATTTTGGCGGTTACACTAGCAGTTCAGGAGGGTAAACGTCAGGGAATTGACCCAGATAATATTTACGACATGATTCTTTGGGCACTTCCAGTCGCTCTCATCTGTGCAAGGGCCTATTACGTGATTTTTCAGTGGGGGTATTATAAAAACAATCCCGGAGAAATCATTCGGATCTGGGATGGTGGAATTGCGATATATGGTTCCTTAATTGGGGCAATGATCGTGGTAATTCTATTTTGCCGAAGTCGCTTTATTCCAGTGTGGAAGATGCTCGATGTGGCGGCACCAACGGTAATCATGGCCCAAGCAATTGGCCGCTGGGGTAACTTTATGAATCAAGAGGCCTTCGGTAAAGTAACATCTTTACAATTTCTACAAGGCTTGCACTTACCTCAGTTCATCATCAACCAGATGAATATCTCTGGAGCGTACAGACAGCCGACGTTTTTGTATGAGTCTATCTGGAGCTTCCTCGGATTTTTGGTGTTGATTTTCTTACGTCACAATCCAGGACTATTCAAGCGCGGAGAAATCTTTTTGGCCTACGTAATGTGGTATTCGTTCGGAAGATTCTTCGTAGAAGGAATGCGCACAGATAGCTTGTACTGGGGTCCACTGCGAGTTTCTCAGATTCTTTCAATTGTGTTATTTGTTGGTGCGTTGGTAATTCTAGTAATTCGACGCAGAAATAATCAAGATGTGTGGTATGTTAATAAAGAGATTTCTAAGCAAGAAGACTAAAGGAGAATTTTAATGACAAGCAAAATTGCAGTTTTAGGGGCAGGTTCTTGGGGCAGTGTGTTAGCAAGCGTTCTAGATGAAAACGGGCATGACGTTCGCTTATGGTCGTACAATAAGGAACAAGTTGACTTGTTTAACTCAACTCATACGAACCCTCACTACATTAAGGATCACACTTTCTCTAAAACGTTAGTTGCATACAATGACTTAGCTGAAGCAATTGATGGGGCTGAGTACATCCTATTTGTTGTTCCAACTCAGGTTACGCGTTCGGTAGCTAAGCAAGTTGCTGAAATTCTAGAAAAGAACAACCAAAAAGTTGATTTGATTCATGCTTCAAAAGGAATCGAGGAGGGGACATATATGCGCCTTTCTGAGGTTTTAGCTGAAGAAATCAAACCAGCAAACCGTAATTCAATTTCCGTTATTTCTGGTCCAAGCCATGCTGAAGATGCAATTCGTAAGGATATTACTTTGGTTACAGTAGCTAGCAGAAATTTGGGTGATGCAGAGAGAGTGCAACATCTATTTATGAACAGTTACTTCCGGGTTTATACCAGCGATGATGTTATCGGGGTAGAAATTGGAGCAGCATTGAAGAACATTATCGCAATTGGCGCAGGTGCACTTAACGGTTTAGGGTACAAGGACAACGCCAAAGCTGCTTTGATGACCAGAGGATTAGCAGAAATTTCTCGTCTTGGAACTTCGTTTGGTGCAAATCCATTAACGTTTATCGGTCTTTCAGGGGTTGGTGACATTATTGTTACTGGTACCAGCACTAACTCACGTAACTGGCGAGCAGGTAACGAACTTGGTCAGGGAAAGTCACTTGATGAAGTTATTGACAATATGGGAATGGTTATCGAGGGGATTGCCACGACCAAAGCAGCATACGAACTGTCAAAGAAGCGTGGAGTAGATATGCCGATTACTAGTGCAATTTACCATGTGCTTTACGACAATGCAGATATTAAGGAAACGATTAATCAATTAATGACCCGTGAAGGTAGATCAGAACTTTCATAGGATAATTCGGAGGTAGAAGTGATGCCAAAAAAAGTTACAAAGGCTGTTATTCCAGCAGCTGGTTTAGGAACTAGATTTTTACCAGAAACTAAGGCACTTCCAAAAGAAATGCTACCAATCGTTGATACACCAACGATTCAATTCATTGTAGAAGAAGCCAAAAAATCTGGAATCAAGGACATTGTAATTGTAATTGGTAAGGGGAAGCGTTCAATCGAGGATCATTTTGATTCTAATCCTGAGTTGGAATTAAACTTGGAGCAGAAGCAAAAAACTAAGATTCTTGAAACCATTCGAAAAACAAATGATATGAACATTTACTTTATTCGTCAATCACACCCACGGGGACTTGGGGACGCAGTTTATACTGCGCGGAGCTTTATCGGTAACGAACCCTTTGTTGTGATGTTAGGCGATGATGTAATGGAAGATAAGGTTCCGTTGACTAAACAGTTAATGGAAAGCTACAAGGAAACCGGAGCCTCAACCCTTGCCGTTAAACGAGTTGCTCATAAGGACATTTCAAAGTATGGGGTCATCGACCCATCTGAAGAGGTAAAATCAGGTCTCTTTAATGTTAAAAAATTCGTGGAAAAGCCATCTCCTGAAGAGGCTCCATCGGACCTTGCCATCATTGGTAGGTATCTGTTAACTCCGGAAATCTTTGGAATTTTGGAAAATACTAAACCCGACAGTTCAGGAGAAATCCAATTAACATCCGCAATCGACGAATTGAATCAAACTCAACGAGTATTTGCCCATGAATTTAAGGGTGAAAGATTCGATACTGGGAACAAGTTAAGTTGGTTAAAGACAAACATTACGTTTGGCTTACGACACGATGAGATTGCTGATGGCCTTCGTGAGTATCTAATTGCACTTGGTAAGTCACTAAGTGATGAAAATAAAAAGTAATTTGGACAATTTACTTTACATACTTACATTTTGATAGTAAATTAAATTGCGTAAGATTTAAAAAGGAGGATCCATTATGACAAAAAGTTACGATGTTGTAGTGATTGGTGCAGGCCCTGGTGGAATGACTGCTGCGCTTTATGCTTCAAGAGCCAACCTGTCTGTTGCTATGATCGACCGGGGAATTTATGGTGGTCAAATGAATAATACCGCCGAGATTGAAAACTATCCTGGTTTTAAATCAGTGATGGGTCCAGACTTGGCTCAACAAATGTACGATGGCTCAATTAACTTCGGTGCTGAGTACGTTTATGGATCAGTCGAAGAAATCATCGATAATGGTGATACTAAAGTAATCAAAACAGATAGTGAAGAAATTGAAGCAAAGGTTGTTGTGATTGCGACTGGATCTGAGTACAAGAAGCTGGGCATTCCTGGCGAAAAAGAATACGGTGGCAAGGGAGTTTCATACTGTGCCGTCTGTGATGGGGCATTCTTTAGAAATAAGGATGTTGTTGTCGTTGGTGGTGGTGATTCGGCAATTGAAGAAGGTTCTTACCTTTCTGGAATTGTGAATAAGGTTACAGTTATTCACCGTCGTGACACACTTCGTGCTCAAAAGGTCATCCAAGACCGTGCGTTTGAAAATGATAAGATGGATTTCGTTTGGAATACAAATGTTGTTGAAGTTCTTGGCGATGGCGACAAAGTTACAGGCGTTAAGGTAAAGAATAACGAGACAGACGAAGAAAGTGTTGTGGAAACTTCAGGAGTATTCATCTATGTTGGGTTGTTGCCAATGACCGATCCATTTAAGAGTTTAAACATTACTGATGAATCTGGTTGGATTGTTACTAATGACCATATGGAAACGTCAGTTCCAGGTATTTATGCAATTGGTGACGTGCGTCAGAAGGAACTTCGCCAAATCACAACTGCTGTTGGTGATGGTGGAATTGCTGGTCAACAAGCATTTAAGTACATTGAGGAATTAAACTCAAAGTCACCAGTTAAGGGTGCTTAAAAAGGTACGACAAAATTGATTTGCGAAAGTATGTTCGTATGGTAAAATACTTTTGTGAGTAAGGCTGAAACAAAACTTAGTTTTGCTGAGGCCTTTTTATTTACTTTAAAAAAATCAGCTTTCAAGTTGGATTGGAGGACTTTGATTGATAGAGCGACAGGATGATAGAAAATTTGATTTAGTTTCTCAATACAAACCAACTGGAGACCAACCAAACGCCATCAAGGAATTGGTTGCGGGGGTTGAAAGCGGTGAAAAAGAACAAATTTTAATGGGCGCTACTGGGACTGGAAAGACGTTTACAATTTCTAATGTTATTTCTCAGGTTAATAAGCCAACACTAGTTTTGTCTCACAATAAAACGCTGGCTGGTCAGTTATATAGTGAATTTAAGGAATTCTTCCCTAATAATGCGGTGGAATACTTCGTTAGTTACTATGATTACTATCAACCAGAGGCTTATGTCCCTTCCAGTGATACCTATATCGAAAAGGATTCATCAATCAATGATGAAATTGATAAGTTGCGGCATTCCGCTACCAGTTCACTGTTAGAGAGAAATGATGTTATTGTTGTGGCGTCGGTTTCCTCAATTTTTGGATTAGGTAGTCCTAAAGAATATAAGGACCATGTAGTATCGCTGCGTGTCGGTCAGACAATGGAACGGGATGCACTGTTACGGGCATTAGTTTCGATTCAATTTGATAGAAATGATATCGATTTTCAACGGGGGCGTTTTAGGGTTCACGGAGATGTTGTGGAAGTTTTCCCAGCATCGTTAGATGACCATGCCTTACGAATTGAATTTTTTGGAGACGAGATTGACCGAATTCGCGAAGTCGATACTCTGACGGGTGAAGTTATCGGTGACCGGGAACACGTAGCCATTTTCCCGGCGACTCACTTTTTGACCAATGACGACATTATGAATCAGGCGCTTCCAGAGATTAAAGAAGAGCTTGACCAACAAGTAAAAAAATTTGAGGCGGAAGGTAAACTTCTTGAAGCCCAACGATTAAAGCAAAGAACTACGTATGATATCGAAATGATGCAAGAAATGGGTTACACCAGTGGAATTGAAAATTATTCGCGATTTATGGATCGAAGAAAACCTGGTCAACCACCGTTTACGTTACTAGATTTCTTCCCAAAAGATTTCTTATTGGTTGTTGATGAGTCCCACCAAACGATGCCCCAAGTTCGGGGAATGTACAATGGTGACCGGGCAAGAAAACAACAATTGATTGATTATGGTTTTAGACTGCCATCAGCACTTGATAACCGACCTTTACGTCTGGAAGAATTTGAAAAGCACATCAATCAAGTTATTTACATGTCTGCCACTCCAGGGCCTTATGAATTAGAGCGGACCAAAAATGTTGTTCAACAGATTATTCGGCCAACCGGTTTACTGGATCCAACTATTGATGTCAGACCGATTATGGGTCAGATGGATGATTTGGTTGGCGAAATCAATAAACGAATTGATAAGCATGAGCGGGTTTTCGTTACTACGCTTACCAAGAAAATGGCTGAAGATTTGACCGACTACCTTAAAGATTTAGGAATTAAGGTAAAGTATCTACATTCTGATATCAAGACTTTAGAACGTACTCAGATTATTCGGGACTTGCGACTGGGTAAGTTTGATGTTCTTGTTGGAATCAACCTGTTAAGGGAAGGAATTGACGTTCCTGAAGTTTCATTGGTTGCGATTTTGGATGCTGATAAGGAAGGCTTCTTGAGAAATGAACGTTCATTGATTCAGACAATTGGACGGGCTTCTCGGAATGAGAATGGTGCCGTGATTATGTACGCTGATAAGACAACGGATTCGATGCAGTATGCCATTGATGAAACTAAGAGGCGGCGTTCGATTCAAATCAAGTATAATGAAGAACACGGAATTACTCCGCATACTATTAAGAAGGATATTCGTGGATTGATTGCCTCTACCGTTGAAACTAGCGATAGTGGTGAGAAGGATGACTTTGTTGAAAGCGACTTCCAACAAATGTCTCCTAAGGATCAAAAGGCAATGATTTCCCGACTAGAAGATGAAATGAGATCAGCTGCGAAGGCACTTGATTTTGAACAGGCTGCTACGCTTCGCGACACTGTTATTGAATTAAAAGGTGAAATGGATTAAAGAGGAATTTAAATTGGCAAATGACAAAATAATTATTAGTGGAGCCAGAGCTCACAATTTAAAAAACATCAATGTTTCAATTCCTAAGAATAAATTGATTGTTATGACGGGCTTATCGGGTTCAGGGAAAAGCTCCTTAGCGTTCGACACGCTGTATGCCGAAGGACAGCGTCGTTACGTTGAGAGTTTATCGTCATACGCTCGGCAATTCTTGGGACAGATGGATAAGCCGGATGTTGATTCAATTGAAGGACTTAGTCCAGCAATTTCAATTGACCAAAAAACAACATCAAAGAATCCCCGGTCAACTGTCGGGACGGTTACAGAAATTAACGATTACCTTAGGCTACTTTGGGCTCGTGTAGGAACACCAATTTGTCCAAACGATGGCTCTGTTATTTCTAGTCAATCTGTAGACCAGATGATTCAGCAGATCATGGCACTTCCAGAAAGAACTAAGTTACAAATTTTTTCTCCAATTGTGAGGGGCAAAAAGGGTGAACATAAAAAGATTTTTGAAAAAATTAAGCGTGAAGGTTTTGTCCGGGTTCAAGTTGATGGTGAGAACTATGATATTGATGACGATATCGAACTTGATAAGAATAAACAACATGACATCAACATCATAATCGACAGAATTGTTGTCAAAGAAGGAATTAACAACCGCCTTTCAGATTCTTTGGAAGCAGCGCTTAGATTATCTGGCGGGTATGCAGTTGCTGATTTCTTGGGCGAGAGAGACCCAATGTTGTTTTCAGAGCACTATGCTTGTCCAGTTTGTGGATTTACCGTTGGCGAATTGGAACCCAGATTATTTTCTTTTAACTCGCCCCTTGGTGCTTGTCCAGATTGTGATGGCTTGGGGATGAAGCTGGAAGTCGATCCAGATTTAATCGTTCCGGACCAGACGAAAACTTTAAATGAAGGTGCGTTAGTTCCTTGGAGTTCTTCTAACTCAAAATACTACCCCAATATGCTGGAACAAGTGTGTGCATCTGAAAAAATTGATATGGACACACCGTTTAAAGATTTAAGCAAGAAACAGCGTGACTTGCTGCTATATGGATCAAAGAAGTCGAAGATATACCATTTTCATTTAAGTAGTGATTTTGGCGGGATTAGGGATGTAGACGGTCCGTTTGAGGGTGTTGTTAACAACGTTGATCGCCGTTATCATAACACTTCAAGTGACTACGTTCGTGATCAATTAGGTTCATACATGACTGAATTGACCTGTGCAACTTGTCATGGATACAGACTTAATCGCAAGGCACTTGCTGTTAAAGTTGATGGTCAAAACATCGCCCAAATTTCTGAGCGAAATGTTGGTCGAGAGCTTAATTTCTTTAAGGAAGTTAAGTTTGGTGAACAAAACTCGATGATTGCTAAGCCAATTATTAAGGAAATTTCTGACCGATTAACTTTCTTACAAAATGTTGGGTTAGACTATCTAACTCTGTCTAGATCGGCGAGAACTCTATCTGGTGGTGAAGCACAACGGATTAGGTTAGCAACTCAGATTGGATCTAACTTATCTGGAGTTCTTTATATCCTGGATGAACCTTCTATCGGTTTGCATCAGCGTGATAACGACCGTCTGATTCAGTCACTTAAAAACATGCGAGACTTGGGTAACACTTTGGTTGTTGTTGAACACGATGAGGACACGATGCGGGCTGCTGATTACATTGTTGATATCGGACCTGGTGCTGGTGCTGATGGGGGAGAAGTAATGGCTTCAGGAACTCCCAAGCAGGTTGAAAAAGTCAAAAAGTCAATTACCGGTCAGTATTTAGCTGGCAAAAGATTTATTCCCGTTCCAACCGAGCGACGTAAGGGTAATGGCGAAAAGATTACTGTCGTCGGTGCCAAGGAGAATAACCTGAAGGACACCACTGTCGACTTTCCACTCGGAGAATTTGTGGTGGTTACTGGTGTGTCTGGATCTGGAAAATCAACGTTAGTAAATGAGATTTTGAAGAAGGCCTTGGCTCAGAAATTAAACCACAATTCTGAAAAGCCTGGTGCTTACGCTGATATTAAGGGTTATGACAATATTGAAAAAATTGTTAATATTGATCAAACTCCAATTGGTAGGACCCCTCGGAGTAACCCAGCAACCTATACGGGAGTTTTTGATGACATTCGAGATTTGTTTGCTAGCACTAATGATGCCAAACTCCGTGGATTCAAGAAGGGACGCTTTAGCTTTAATGTTAAGGGCGGCCGTTGTGAAACTTGTCGTGGTGATGGAATCATTAAAATTGAGATGAACTTTTTGCCAGACGTTTATGTTCCTTGTGAAGTGTGTCATGGTAAGCGTTACAATGCAGAGACCCTTGAAGTTGAATATAAGGGCAAGAGCATTTCTGATGTTTTGGACATGACGGTTGAAGAAGCACTAGACTTCTTTAGTGCCATTCCCAGAATTCAACGAAAACTCCAAACAATTAAAGATGTTGGCTTAGGTTACGTTTCGCTAGGACAACCCGCAACTACGTTATCTGGTGGGGAAGCTCAACGAATGAAATTAGCTTCTGAGCTTCATAAGAAGTCGTCTGGAAAGAACTTTTATATTCTCGACGAACCAACAACTGGTTTGCATACCGAAGACATTCGTAAGTTGCTTGGCGTGTTGCAGCAGTTAGTTGATCAAGGTAACACAGTGTTAATCATCGAGCACAATTTGGACGTGATTAAGAGTGCGGATCACCTGATTGATTTAGGCCCTGAAGGTGGGGATGCCGGCGGCCAAGTCGTGGCAACGGGAACTCCTGAAGAAATCGCTGAAACTAAGGATAGTTACACTGGTCAGTATTTAAAGCCGGTACTTGAAAGAGATAAAAAGCTTACAGCAGAAAATCAATAAAATTCGTATATGTACAAACAGCGTTGGTACCTAATTTATGGGTTAAGACGCTGTTTTTTTGAGATTTCATGCATTCTTAACCTTTTTTATTTAAAATGAAACGCCCGGTATGTTATACTCGAGGAAGTTTGTATACGAAAGGGAATAATATGGCTGTCAGAAATCGTTTCGTGATCATTACTGGAATGAGTGGAGCAGGCAAAACCGTTGCTGCCCAAAGCTTTGAAGATTTGGGCTACTTCGTGGTTGATAATATGCCACCAACTCTATTACCTAAGTTCATGGATTTAATTCGTACAGAACGTGAAATTAACAGAATTGCCCTAGTCGTAGATTTACGATCCCAAGTATTTTATGACGAAATTTTGGCAATGAATAAACAACTTAAGGACGATTCTAATAACGATGTTGAGTTAATCTTCTTGGATTCATCTGATACTAAGTTGGTATCTAGATATAAAGAAACTCGGCGATCACATCCGCTTGCAAGAAATGGGCGGACAATTGATGGCATTCGTCAAGAACGTGATCTATTGAAGAGTGTTAGGGACGCTGCCGACTTAGTGGTTGATACAACAACGTTATCACCGAGAAAATTACGGGAAGAAATTTTTCATAACTATTCAATTGATAACGGCAAACTCCCATTTCATGTCGAGGTCATGTCGTTTGGCTTTAAATATGGGCTACCATTAGATGCCGATATTGTTATGGATGTAAGGTTTTTACCTAATCCATATTATGATCCCGATATGCGTTACAAAACTGGACTTGATAAAGTTGTAAGTGATTTTGTAATGCATTCAGATGGTGCTGAAGAATTCTATGCAAAGCTGCATGACTTAATTTCGTTTACTTTGCCAGGGTACGAAAAAGAGGGAAAAGCAAATTTAACCATTGCGATTGGTTGTACGGGTGGTCAGCATCGATCTGTAGCCATTGCACAGCGTTTAGCAACTGATTTAAAGCAAAATTATACCGTTAACATAACTCATCGGGATATAGATAGGATTAAAGCAAAGGGGGATGACTGATGTATAACGCGTTGAATAGTCACCAACCTAAAGTAGTTGTGATTGGTGGAGGAACTGGGTTACCAGTAATTTTAAAAAATTTAAAAAACCATCATGTCGATATAACTGCAGTGGTTACGGTGGCAGATGACGGGGGATCTTCGGGTGTAATCCGAGATTACATTAACGTTGTTCCACCTGGAGATATCCGAAATGTAATTGCGGCACTTTCTGAGTTGCCACAAACGGTGCTTGATTTGTTTCAATATCGTTTTAACAGTAAGGACCAATTTTTTGCTGGACACGCAATTGGAAACCTAATAATTGCGGCACTCTCTGAGATGGAAAATGGTATTTTTGATGCTGTTCAATACCTTAGTAAGGCGATGCAAGTTGATGGGCATATCTATCCAGCCGCTAACGAGCCGTTAGAGTTAAATGCAGAGTTTACCGATGGCACCACAATGAAGGGTGAATCGGAAATTACTGCAGCGGATAAGATGATTAAACGGGTGTGGGTTGAAACTCATGATAAAAAGCATGAGCCTCAAGCTGTGCAACAAGTAATCGATGCAATTTTAGATGCGGATCAAATTGTTATTGGACCCGGAAGTTTGTTTACTAGCATTTTGCCTAATTTAATGATCAAAAATGTAGGTCAGGCGATTCTAGAGTCTCAAGCTGATGTTGTGTACATCTGTAACATTATGACCCAAAAGGGTGAGACTGATAACTTCACTGAAGCTGACCATGTGCGTGTTTTAAATGAGCATTTAGGCAAAAACTTCGTTAATACGGTTCTGGTAAATAATCGTGAGGTACCTAGCGAGTACATTGATCACCAACGTTGGAACGAAATTTCTCAACCAGTTAAGCACGACTTTAACGGTCTCAGAGAGATGGGGTGTCGTGTGATTTCCGCTGACTTTTTGGAATTAAAGGAACGCGGTGCGTTTCATAATGGTCAAGAAGTAGCTGATGAACTAATGAATTTAATTGGCAGACCCAACGAATAATGAAGGAAAGGAGTGGTAGATATGTCTTACGCAAGTGAGGTAAAAAAAGAGCTTACGTCATTGACTGTTCACCGTGATAATGCCAAAGCTGAATTAATGGCATTGATCAGAATGAACGGCTCAATTTCGCTAAAAAACCACCACTTCATATTGAATGTTTCATCTGAAAATCCCGCTATCGCCAGAAGAATGTATAAGCTGCTGACGCAGTTTTACGGTATTACTGGTGAACTAAGCGTTCGGAAGCAAATGAAGCTTAAAAAGAACAATCTGTACATCTTAAGGGTTAATGAGCGGGCAGCAGAACTATTAGATGACCTTAAAATCTTTGACGGTGTCCAGATTGTTGATCGCGTTCCGATTGAGTTGCTTAAAAAGGATTCTCAAATTCGTTCTTATTTAAGAGGGGCTTTTTTGGCCGGAGGATCTGTTAACAACCCCGAAACCTCCAGATATCATCTGGAAATCTACTCACTGTATGAAAATCATAACGATATGATTGCAGAAATGATGCAAGGGTATAATTTACCAGCCCGAACAACTAAGCGCCGGAGTGGGTATATTACCTACATTAAGGAAGCTGAAAAAATTGCTGATTTTCTTCAGCTAATTGGAGCAACTAGTTCCATGCTTAAATTTGAAGACATTCGAATTGTTCGCGATATGAGAAACTCAGTTAATCGTTTGGTAAACTGCGAAAATGCCAATATGAACAAGGTAGCAAGTGCTGCCAGTCGACAAATTGAAAACATCAAGTTGATTGATGACACAGTAGGGTTAAACCAACTGCCTGACAAGCTGGCACAAATTGCCCAGACTCGATTAAACCATCCGGAAGTGAGCTTAAAGGAATTAGGCGAAATGGTTCCCGGTGGCCCAATATCAAAGTCTGGAGTTAATCATCGACTTAGAAAAATTAATGAGTTTGCTGAGAAATTAGGTTCAGAAGAAACTGCATAAAAATATGTATTAAAAAAACCGTGAACATTTTTGTTCACGGTTTTTTGTTTAGACTACTTTTGTTCGTTACTTGACTTCATAATGCCATCAAGCAAACCATAATCAACGGCTTGTTGCGCTGTTAAGTAATGGTCACGATCAGTGTCTTTATTAATTTGCTCAATTGATTGGCCAGAATTGTCAGCCAAAAGTTGGTTGATCATCTTACGAGCCTTGAGAATTTCTTCAGCAGCAATTTCAATCTCAGTCTGTTGACCTTGAGCACCACCAAGTGGTTGGTGAATAAGGACTTGAGAGTGAGGCAATGCAAAACGCTTACCCTTAGTTCCTGATGAAGCCAATACAGAGGCCATTGATGCGGCCATACCCATAACGATTGTTTGAACGTCAGCTTTGATGAAGTTCATTGTGTCATAGATAGCCATTCCAGATGTGATTACACCACCTGGAGAGTTGATGTAAAGGTAAATATCTTTTTCAGAGTCTTGAGCATCTAAGAATAATAGTTGCGCAATGATCGCGTTTGCCATATCATCGTTAATTTCACCCGATAACATGATGATTCTATCCTTTAATAAACGAGAGTAGATATCATAGGCGCGTTCTCCGTTTGATGATTGTTCAATAACGGTTGGCACTAAGTTCATTGAGAATGCCTCCTTTTTTTCTATTGTGATAGATGGCTTCTACCAAGTTCACGATTATAAGTTTACTGTATTGGTCAAAAAAGGTCAAATAGTTTGGCTCAAACTTTGATCAATGACTATAAACCAATAGTAGCAAACCTTTATGACCGTAATTTTACCACAAAAATGGTATACTCATGGCAATGAATGGAGGTCGAATTATGCAAACTCATCACATTTCTTTACTAACCAAAGACGCAAAACAAAATATTGATTTTTATACTAGGGTCATGGGATTGCGTTTGATAAAAAATACAGTTAATCAAGAGAACATCAAGGTTCGTCATCTGTTTTACGGTGACTATTTAGGAACTCCTGGCAGTGTAGTGACTTTCTTTGCGCTGCCTTTATTAGGCCAAAGGACTGACGCTAAGCACTTTTTTAATGGATTCCGGTTATCTATCCCCGAAGGTAGCGTTGATTTTTGGAAGGAAAGATTGTCATCTGAGGGGCTTAAAGTAACTGAGACGGCAACTGGGTTGATGTTTGATGACCCAGAAGAGATTCCCGTTGAACTAGTTACTAGTAAGTTGAAATTGGTGGGTTATCAAGTAGTTCCTGAAAATGGTATTCCCGCAGAATTTCAGGTAACCAAGCTTTTGGGAACTGATTTGCACATTCCTGATCCCGACAAAACTGCGGATTTTTTTCATGAATGGTTAGGGCTAAATGTAAATGATAATGTTGTTGAATTAGAAGATAACCAAAGTATTAAACTTTTTAAGACTGAAACAGAGGATAAATCTCGGTTTGGTAGGGGCAGTATCGATCATTTTGCGTTGGCTGTGAAAGATGTGGATGAACTTGAAATGTTCTACCAGAGAGCAAAAAATCAGCACCAGAACATTGAAGAGTATATTGATCGCGGTTGGTTCAAGAGCTTGTATGTTCGCGACCCGGGAGATAATCGAATTGAGTTGGCAACGATGGGGCCGGGCTTTAGCCTCGATGAACCAATTTTAACCATGGGTAGTTCACTTGGGTTGCCACCGGCATTTGAGGGAAAGCGTCAAGAAATTATGGATTACTATGCAAAGTCGAACGTTAATTTTGCAGATAAAAATTAATTAGTCAAAAAAGGTGCCCATTGATGGACACTTTTTTTGAGCACATAATAAGGCTGTAGGAACCCTGCTCAAAGCTATGTATAACGCCCTACCAGCGCAAATGATTTTTTTATTTTCGTACGGCATCCGTACGGCATTTGGTGCTAAAACGTGCCGAAATGTGACGCAGGCAAAAAAACAAAACGTTGATTTAACAACGTTTTGCAATGATTTACTATCTATGAAAACCTATGATGCGCCCGGAGGGAATCGAACCCCCATTTCAAGAACCGGAATCTTACGTGCGATCCATTACACTACGGGCGCAACTACAACTTAATAATATACAGAAATTTCAATGATTCTTCAAGTGCTAAAAGCAAAAAAGGTTGAAAACGGTTACTCAAACGTAAGTTATTGCATTCCACCAAACGTCTGATATACTTGTGGTTGGAATTAAATGTGTAGGACTTCTTCATTGAATTTTTTTCACAAAGAGGTGCTGACTTTGTTCTGATTTAGTGGTACGATTAGTTCTGTACAGTGGTACGAGTTATCGTACTATTTTAAATTTTTCTTGATTTCCTAAAGGAGGAAAATACAGTATGACTGTAAAGATTGGTATTAATGGTTTTGGCCGTATTGGTCGTTTGGCATTCAAACGTATTCACGAATTGCACTCTGACGAAATTGAAGTTGTTGCAATTAATGATTTAACTACACCTGACATGTTGGCATACCTTTTGAAGTATGACTCAACTCATGGTCGTTTTAACGGTGAAGTTTCATCAACTGACAAGGGTATTGTTGTTGATGGTAAGGAAATCCCTGTTTACGCCGAAAGAAACGCAGCTGACTTGAAGTGGGTTGCTAACGATGGTGTTGACTACGTTCTTGAATGTACTGGTTTTTACACTTCAAAGGAAAAGTCACAAGCACATATCGATGCTGGTGCAAAGCGTGTCTTGATCTCAGCTCCTGCTGGTCCTATCAAGACTGTTGTTCCTGGTGTTAACTTGGACGTATTGAACTCAGACGATGTTATCGTTTCAGCTGGTTCATGTACTACAAACTGTTTAGCACCTATGGCTTACTTCTTGAACCAAGAATTTGGTCTTGAAGTTGGTACCATGACTACTGTTCATGCATTCACTGCTTCACAACAAATCCTTGATGGTCCTAAGTCAAAGAAGAAGCGTGTTAACAGAACTGCTAGTGCAAACACTATTCCTCATTCAACTGGTGCAGCCAAGGCTATTGGCTTGGTTATCCCAGAACTTGACGGTAAACTTCAAGGACACGCACAACGTGTTGGTGTTGTAGATGGTTCATTGACTGAATTGACTACTATCCTTAACAAGAAAGTTACTGCTGAAGAAGTTAACGAAGCAATCAAGAAGCACACTGTTGATAACGAAGCATTTGGTTGGAACGAAGACGAAATCGTATCATCTGATATTATTGATGATGACCACGGTTCAGTATTTGACCCAACTCAAACTGAAGTTACCACTGCCGGTGACAAGCAATTAGTTAAGACTGTTGCTTGGTACGACAACGAATGGGGCTTCACTTGCAACATGGTTCGTACTTTATTGAAGTTTGCTACTCTTTAATAAGTAGTTTTACAATTAACGGAGGAGAGCTTCTTCTCCGTTTTTTATTACCTACACAAAATAAATTTAAAAACATAGGAGGTTACTCAATTGGCAAAACTTACAGTTTCTGACCTTGATCTCGAGGGCAAAAAAGTTTTAATGCGGGTTGATTTTAACGTTCCAATTAAAGACGGTGTTATCGGCGATGACAACCGTATTCAAGCTGCATTACCAACAATTAACTTTGTATTAGACCACGGTGGAAAGGCAGTATTGTTCTCTCACCTTGGCAGAATTAAAAAAGAAGATGACAAGAAGGATCTTTCAATGCGTCCAGTTGCTGAAAGACTTTCAAACTTGTTAAACAAGCCAGTTATCTTTGTACCTGTTACTGAAGGTGCTCAACTTGAAGAAGCGATTGACAAAATGGACAACGGTAGTGTTCTCTTATTTGAAAACACCCGTTATGAAGATGTTGTTAACGGCGAATACGTTAAGCGCGAATCAGGTAACGATGCAAAGCTTGGCGAATACTGGGCTTCATTAGGTGACGAATTTGTCAACGATGCATTTGGTACTGCTCATAGATCTCATGCATCAAATGCCGGTATTGCTGAAGCAATGCATAAAGATGGCAAACCAGTTGCTGCTGGTTTCTTAATGGAAAAAGAAATCCAATTCTTGGGTGAAGCAGTTAACAGTCCGAAACGTCCATTTGTTGCCATTTTAGGTGGTGCCAAAGTTTCTGATAAGATTGGTGTTATCGACAACTTGCTCGATAAAGCTGATAAGATCATTATCGGTGGTGGAATGACTTATACATTCTATGCTGCTAAGGGTATTAAGATTGGTAACTCACTTGTTGAAGAAGACAAGATTGACGTTGCTAAGAGCATTCTTGAAAAGGGTGGCGACAAAATCGTGCTACCTTCTGACAACGTTGTTGCTGAAAGTTTCAGTAACGATGCCAACCACAAAGTCGTTGAAGGCGACATTGACGATGGTTGGATGGCATTGGACATTGGTCCTAAGTCAGTTGAAGAATTTGAAGCTGTTCTTAAAGATGCAAAGACTGTTGTTTGGAATGGACCTATGGGTGTGTTCGAAATGGAAAACTTTGCTAAAGGAACCCTTGAAGTTGGCCAATTCCTTGGTGGTTTAACTGAAGCTACTACAATTGTTGGTGGTGGTGATTCAACCGCTGCTGTTAAGCAATTAGGTGTTTCTGACAAGCTTACCCACATTTCAACTGGTGGTGGAGCTTCACTTGAATACCTTGAAGGTAAAACCCTTCCAGGAATTGCTGCAATCGACAACAAATAATCATTGAAAAGTCTGGCATTTGCTAGGCTTTTTTATTTTGCATTTTAAATTGGTATATGTTTATTTGTGGCTTTGATGGCGGATATTCGGTACAATAGTACTAACTAATGTATAAGGGACTGATCAAGTAATGAGAACTCCATTTATCGCAGGAAATTGGAAGATGAATCTTTCCGTTAAGGAGGCAGTTGATTTCTTGAATCAATTGGCTGGCAAGCTACCAGATCCATCAAAAACAGAAACGGCCATTGCGGCATCACCGTTATTTTTAGAGAGTATGGTTGAAAATAGTGGGGATTTACCACTAATTATTGCCGCTGAAAATTGTTTTTACGAAGATTCTGGTGCTTATACAGGTGAAACCAGCCCGTTAGCACTTGCTGAGATGGGGGTAACTCATGTTATCATCGGCCATTCAGAACGTCGTAAGTATTTCAAAGAAACTGATGATATCATCAACAAAAAGGTTCAAGCAGCATTTAGAAACGGTTTAACTCCAATTATTTGTTGCGATGAAACTATGAGTCGCCGAGAATCACCTGATCGAATCTCATGGGTGGTTAGCCAAGTAACCAATGCTTTGAAGGGAATTTCCGACGAACAAGCACGGACTATTATCGTCGCTTACGAACCTAGTTGGGCGATTGGTAGTGGAAAGACTGCTAGTGCATCTGAAGCCGAAGAAGGATGTTATTTAATTAGACAAACCATTGCTGACTTATACTCAGATGAGATTGCCAACGAAGTAAGAGTTTTATATGGCGGTAGCGTGAATGATAGCAACTCTGCCGAAATTTTATCTCAAAACGATATTGATGGAGTTTTAGCTGGTGGAGCAAGTCTTAAGCCAGATTCATTTTTAAAATTAGCTAACTTCCTTGAAAAATAGTCCGCTAGTTGAGTATTTTATATTGAAAGTTTACTGAAAAACAAATAGAATTGAATTGAGCCTTGTACAAAAGGTCACAACTTTCGTTAAGGAGAGAAAAAAACATGTCAATTATTTCTGATATTTATGCTCGTGAAGTCCTAGATTCACGTGGTAACCCAACTGTTGAAGTTGAACTATATACTGAAGCAGGTGCAATGGGTCGTGGAATCGTTCCTTCAGGTGCTTCAACCGGTGAACACGAAGCTGTTGAACTTCGTGATGGTGATAAGGACCGTTACATGGGCAAGGGCGTACAAAAAGCCGTTGACAATGTAAACAACATCATCGCTAAAGAAATTGTTGGTTACGATGTAACTGACCAATTAGCTATCGATAAAGCAATGATCGAATTAGATGGTACTCCAAACAAGGGTAAGTTAGGTGCTAACGCAATTCTTGGTGTTTCATTAGCTGCTGCTCGTGCTGCTGCTGACGAACTTGAAGTTCCATTGTATAACTACCTTGGTGGTTTCAATGGTCACACATTGCCAACACCAATGCTTAACGTTATCAATGGTGGAAAGCACGCCAACAACAAGGTTGATTTCCAAGAATTTATGATCATGCCTGTTGGTGCCCCAACTATCAAAGAAGCTATTCGTTGGAGTTCAGAAACATTCCATAACTTAAAGAACCTTTTGAACGAACGCGGTTACTCAACTGCTGTTGGTGACGAAGGTGGATTTGCTCCTGACTTAAAGAACAACGAAGAACCATTCGAAATCCTTGTTGAAGCAATTCAACGTGCCGGCTACAAGCCAGGTAAGGATATTGCAATTGCTTTTGATTGCGCATCATCAGAATTCTACAACACTGAAACTAAGAAGTACGACTTAGTTGGTGACGGTAAGTCATACACTGCTGAAGAATTCGTTGGTTTGCTTGAAGAAATCGTTGACAAGTACCCAGTTATCTCAATCGAAGACCCATTGGATGAGAATGAATGGGAAGATTGGCAAATGGCTACTGAACGCCTTGGTAAGAAGGTTCAAATCGTTGGTGATGACTTGTTCGTTACTAACACTGACTACCTTAAAAAGGGTATTGACAGTGGCGTAGCTAACTCAATCCTAATCAAGCTTAACCAAATTGGTACTTTAACTGAAACAGTTCACGCTGTTGAAATGGCTAAAGAAGCTGGTTACACTGCAATCATTTCTCACCGTTCAGGTGAAACTGAAGACACAACTATCTCTGACTTAGTTGTTGCCTTGAATGCAGGCCAAATCAAGACTGGTTCAATGAGTCGTGGCGAACGTATTGCTAAGTACAACCAATTGATGAGAATCGAAGATCAACTTGGTGACGTAGCTGAATACAAGGGTATCGACGCATTCTACAACTTGAAATCAGAAGCACGTCAAAACATTACTAACAAGTAAAACTGAAAGAGTCGTCTTTTGACGGCTTTTTTTATTTTAAAAAGAAAAGTGACCTTCGTTTGCGTATTTAATAATGAATACACAAATGGAGGTTTTTTTAGTGAAAAATTTTGTTTTATTATCAGTAGGGTTAATGTCAATGTCAGTGGTTATGAGTGGTGTTAGACCAGTGCTAGCTGATACAACATATCCCGCAGAGGTTGTTAGTTCCTCAGAGAAGCTTGCTTTTCAGTGGGAAACGCATGTGTTTGCTTACAATACTGATGGTTCTAAAGAAGAACTCGAGGTGAAATCAATAGATGCTGAAAAGCGAGTAAGAATTGGTGATGTTGAGAAGCCTACCCCAGTTCTTGGATATCAATTACTCAGTACAGACCCAGTTAAGGTATTAAAACGAGAGGGTGATTTTGCTAAAGCGAGACGTGACGTTGCCTATAAAAAAGCTTTGGTAACTTTAAAATTTGTAGACAATTCTGGAAATGAAATTGTTAAACCACTTGTTTTAGATAGAGGCACAGTGAATGGCCGAATTGTGTTACCAGAGATAGCCAAAATTTCTGGATATACTTTGAGTAATGAGGCTGAATTGCCAACCAAAATTACAAAGACGGATATGAAATTAACATTGGTATACTCAAAGGATAAATCAGAATCCAAACCTGAGGTAGAATTGCCAAAAGAGGAAGTAAAGCCAGACGTTGAAGATCATAATAAAGAAAATCCAGCGGCGGATGTAGATGAACCCAAGGTTAAGGATGAAGGTTCTCAAGCGGGAGACGACGTTCAAACTAAGGAAGAAGGTACTGGAACTGACTTGAAGCCAGATACCAAGGAAGAAGGTACTGGAACTGACTTGAAGCCAGATACCAAGGAAGAGGGTACTGGAACTGACTTGAAGCCAGATACCAAGGAAGAGGGTACTGGAACTGACTTGAAGCCAGATACCAAGGAAGAGGGTACTGGAGTAGACTTGAAGCCAGATACCAAGGAAGAGGGTACTGGAGCAGACTTAAAACCCGACACCAAGGAAGAAGGTACAGATGCGGAATTGCTACCAGAATCTAAGGATGAAGGTACTCAAATCGGAAGTAACAAAGAAAGCAAGGATTCAGAAAGTCAAACTGAATCAGAAAAAAATGTGGTAACTAAGGATAATAGTTCGCAAACTGATTTGGTTAACTCAAATATTGTTACGAATGTAAAAAACGATTATCCATATCAAATTATCGGTAAAACTACTGGTGGCCAGACTTTGTTTACTGAAACAATCAATCAAAATAATCAAACAAAGTTGCTGAATACCGATATCAAAGGCTACCACGTTGTCGGTAGTGAACTTGTAAATGGCAACCTAACTTTATTTTTTGCACCTAAAAGCGTGTTTGTAATCGTTACTTCCATTGACGAAAAGGGAAGCATTTTACGACAAGATAAAAGCAGCATGGTGTTTGGAGACAGATTTAAATATGTTCCAGCTAATATTTTGGGTTACAGAGTATTAGATGCTGAAATTGACAAGATTATTGATGAGCAAGGAATCATTGAGTATACAGTTCATTATCAAAGTAAAAATACTCGTCAATCTAAAAAGGCAACTAAAAAGCAAAGTAGTAAAAGAGTTGTAAAAGCGAATAGACATAAAAAAGGCAAACCAAAATCTACTAGTCATAAACGAGCAGTGAAGAAAAATCGTAGCAAAAAAATCACTAAGAATAAATTAATTAAAAAGGGTGGCCATCATCGAGTTCGTTCTGTACACCGCCACAAGTAGTCGGAAATCTTCAGTTTTAGGTAATTTAGTTCAAGACCTGTGATAATATAGTTTAGTAGACTATTTAAAGGGATGAATTAAGTGCAAATTCGTGGCAGTTATAAAAAGAGTCAATTAAAAATGATTGGCAGTGGAATACTAATTGGAATCGCTGCAGGAACAGTTGTTGCCAGTTTTCGGTATTTGATTGAGCATTTGACATCTCTGTTTATCTGGATTTTTGCTCAGGGAAAGACAGATTTTTTGTGGTTTGGACTTGGACTAATAATGTTGATTGCTATCTGTTTAGTAAATGGGTGGTTTTTAAAAACTAATCCTGAAATCAAGGGTTCTGGGATTCCCCAAGTTGAGGGTCAGCTAATTGGACTATTTGATTATGCTTTTTGGCCAGCGTTGTGGCGAAAATTTGTTGGTGGCGTCTTGGCAATTGGTAGTGGCCTTTTCCTAGGTAGAGAAGGCCCATCGATTCAATTAGGATCTACGATTGGTCAGGGAATTTCTAAATTGACAAAACAGGTCGGTACAGATCGTAACGTCTTAATTTCAAGCGGTGCCGCCGCTGGCCTGAGTGCAGCGTTTAATGCGCCGATAGCTAGTACAATGTTTGTTTTGGAGGAAGTTTACCATAATTTTTCAACAAACATTTGGATGGTTAGTTTGACCGCGTCGATTTCATCTGATTGTATCGCTACTTATGTATTTGGGTTGAAACCTGTGCTATTTATGAAGAGCACGTCTTTACCACTAAAATACTTTGTGTGGATCATACCGTTTGCAATTCTCTTGGGGATTTTTGGTCGAGTATATCAACTAATGACTCTAAATATCAGCAAACTATATTCCCGAATAAAATTTATTCCTAAAGAGTTTAGTAGCATATTTTCATTTCTTTTAATTATCCCAATTGCGATGTACCTTCCGCAGCTAATGGGTGGAGGCAGTCGCTTGATACTGTCCCTTCAATATCTTAAATATCCTGCGGTTATCCTAATTGCCTTCTTCGGCTTAAGGTTGCTACTTTCAGTATTCACTTATGGGAGTGGTTTGCCAGGTGGAATATTTTTACCCATGTTATGTTTAGGTGCACTTCTTGGAGCAACTTATGGCTCAGTCCTTATTAGTATGGGATTAGTTTCCAAGTTGTATTTTGCGACCTTTGTAATTATGGGGATGGCTGGCTATTTTGCCTGTGTCAGTAAAGCTCCATTTACGGCAATTTTATTAATTACTGAAATGGTAGGGACTCTTTCACACTTACTTGGACTTGCATTGGTGTCCTTACTTGCTTATTTAGTGGTTGATATTTTGAATGGAAAACCAATTTATCATTCATTATTATTACAGATGTTGGGTAAACGTGAGGAAAGGGAATCTATCACTGCCTTTGAAACCATCCAAACTGTCTTTGTGGGAGCTTTAGCAGATGGTAAGACGGTTAAGCAATTATCCTGGCCAAGCGGGTCATTGTTAATTAAAATAAAACGTGAAGGCAGGGAAATTGTTCCCTCTGGTGAAACTGGCATTAGGGCCGGTGACATCCTGATTATCAGTGTGACTGGGAAGAAACGCCAGCAGATCATTCATCAGGTTCAGACACTCACCAGAGAAAACTAGGTTTTGCTAGCAAATTTTTCTGGTTTATGATAATGTAGTATGAGTAATGTAAGCCGAACGATCGGTAGGAGGCTATCACGTGTATAATTTTTTGTTAACACTATTGATAATTGATTGTATCTTAATCACAATTGCTGTTTTGATGCAACCATCGAAGACAAATGATGCAATGTCAGCATTAACTGGTGGTGCAGATGATTTATTTGCAAAGCAAAAGCCTCGAGGCTTTGAAGCTTTCATGCAAAAAACAACTTTAGTTTTAGGAATCATCTTTTTTGCAATTTCACTAGCTTTAGTGTGGATTTCATCACATTAAAAAATTCCTCCTGTTTAAACGCAGGGGGATTTTTATTATAATGAGAATGTATGGAATTGGAGGAATGCAGATGACTCAACCCGGAACGTTTTATTTTGATCATGGCAATCAGGCTGTGATTTTATTACATGCCTTTGCTAGCGGACCAATTGATGTGCGATTGCTAGCTCGAAGGCTGGAGTCTGAAAACTATTCGGTTTACGCACCAATGTTTACGGGACATGGGACAGCTGATTTCTCTGATATCATTAATAATGGTTCTCCCGAAGTTTGGTTGCAGGATGCTGAAGATGCAATTGATTTTGTTAAATCAAAGGGAAAAACAGAAGTTGCTATTTTTGGGATTTCTCTCGGGGGTATTTTTGCAGCCAAAATTTTAGAGGAACATCCTGAGCTTACTGGCGGTGGTTCGTTTGGTTCGCCAATCGTTAGGAATGGTCCCTCTAAGGTAAGAGGTACATTTTTACAGATGGCGAAGGCCAATTATCAACGATTTGGTGTTGATAACGAAACAATTAACAACAAACTTAAATGGCTTGATGATAATATCGACCCGTTACTAGCGAAGATTAATGACTTTGCGAATGGTGTAGCGGAGGACCTTGCAAAGATTCATCAGCCATACTTTATTGGTCAAGGATCAAAGGATGAAATCGTTGATCCCCAAAGCGGTGGAAAGTTGAAAGACAGATTGGTAAACAGCAGGGATGTTAGCTTTCATGTATATCCGGAGGCCAGTCACATGATTACGGTCAATTCTGCTCATCCAGATTTAGAAGCAGACTTAAAATCGTTTTTAAAGAAAATATACTAAAAAGATTGAGGAATAAATTTTGCAAGATAATGAATTAAAAAATGAAATTGCTAACGTACTTATGGGTCACCCAGATAAGTCGTTTTCTGTCGAAGAAGTTGCGGACGTTTTAAAGTATCATGGATCTGCCGCATTTAAGCTAATTGTCCAGGAATTAGCGATTTTGGAACGTGAAAAGGTTGCAAAGGTAACTTTAGACGGTAAATTCCAACTCAGCCCTGACAAGCGCAAATTAACTGGGGTTTTTCATGCGAACGATAAAGGCTTCGGTTTTGTTGCTTATGATGAAGTTGAGCCAGATGCTTATATTTCTCCTGACAACACTATGAAGGCTTTAAATGGCGATACAGTTGAAATTGAGATCGTCCGTCCAGCTTCTGCTGACCAATCAAAAGGTCCAGAAGGTAAAGTTACAGCGATTGTTGATCGCAAATACAAATCTGTTGTTGGTGCATTTTCTAAATCAGAAGACGACAACGGTTTCTTTGGTGAGGTTAAGCTTACCGATAAGAAAATTGCGAAATACAAGTTTTATATCAACGATGTTGGCTTGAAACCAACTCCTGGTGAAGTTGTGACTGCTCAGATTGTTGAGTATCCAGATGCAAAACACCCAGACTACATGGTTGGTATCGCTGAAAAGGTCATTGGATCAGTTGATGATCCTGGAATCGATATCTTGCAAATTGTGTACGCTCATGACATTCCTGCAGAATTTCCTGAAGACGTAATCGAAGCAGCAGATGCTATCCCTGATCATGTCACAGAGGCAGAGAAGGTTGGTAGAGAAGATATTACTGACCAGACTTTGGTTACAATCGATGGCGAATCATCTAAGGATTTGGATGATGCCGTTACAGTTTGGAAGTTGGATAATGGTAATTACCATCTTGGTGTCCACATTGCTGATGTAAGCCACTATGTAACGCCAGGCAGCCCATTAGACAAGGAAGCTTTCCGGCGAGGGACTTCTGTATACTTGACTGACCGAGTAATCCCTATGTTGCCAAGAAGATTATCAAACGGAATTTGTTCTCTTAACGAGGGTGAACTCCGCCTTTGTATGAGTTGTGACATGGAAATTGATCAGGCTGGTAATGTTATTAAGCACAGAATTCATCCAAGTTTGATGAGATCTAAAGCACGGATGACATATACTGCAGTTAACCAAATTCTTGAATCCCATGATGAAAAGACGATGGACCGTTACAAAGATTTGGTACCAATGTTTGAACAGATGGGCGACCTTCATAGAATTTTAGCTAAAAATCGGAAAACTCATGGAGCCATTGACTTCGATGATCACGAAGCGGAGATTATCGTTGATGAAAAAGGCCACCCAATTGACATTCAGTTGCGGGTTCGTGGATTGGCCGAAAGAATGATTGAGTCATTCATGTTGGCTGCTAACGAAACAGTTGCCCAACATTATTATGAAGCTCACGTTCCATTCTTGTACCGGATTCATGAGACTCCAGATGCCGATAGAGTGAAGACTTTCTTCGAAACATTGACAGCATTTGGTATTAACGTGAAGGGTGATCCAGAACACGTTAAACCAAAGATGATGCAAAACATTCTCAAGCAAGTTGCAGGAAAACCTGAGGAAACAATGGTTTCTGTAATGTTGCTTAGAAGTTTGAAGCAGGCCAAGTATTCCGACCAATCACTCGGTCACTTTGGATTGGCAGCACCATACTATACTCACTTTACTTCACCAATTAGACGTTACCCTGATACTATGGTTCACAGAATGATTCATTACTATGATGAAAATGGTATCAATAAGGAAACTAAGCAAAAATTTGGTGGCGTACTTGATGAGATTGCTGTTACCACATCTGAATATGAACGTCGGGCAATTGATGCTGAGCGTGATACAGACGCTATGAAGAAGGCTGAATACATGAATGATCACGTCGGTGAAGAATTCGATGCGGTCATTAGTTCTGTGCTTAAATTTGGGATGTTTGTTGAGTTACCAAATACGGTTGAAGGACTAGTTCATATCAGTCGCATGGACGATGATTATTACGAATATGTTGAACAATTTATGGCGCTTGTTGGTAGAAATACCCGAAGAACATATAAAATGGGTCAACCAATTCGGGTTAAAGTCATTAACGTTGACGTTGAGCAGAGTGCAGTTGATTTTGACATTGTTGATCCTCAAAATACCCCAACAAGTGATATGTTGCCCAAGCGGCGTCATAATGATAATTATCGTGGCGGTCACAATAACAATCGCAACCACAATGGTAACAACCATGGCAACGGCGGTAGAAATAATAACAACAATATTAAACGAGGCTCGTTTAATAAGTCTCGCAGCAACAACAATCGGAAGCACTAAAAAATCATGAGGTGAGATTATGGTTAAAAACAAAACCAAAAAAAATGACGATAATCTAATGGCTCAGAACAAGAAAGCCCGCCATGATTATTCCATCCAAGAAACTTATGAAGCAGGAATTGTTTTAACAGGTACAGAAATTAAATCGATTCGTGACCGGCGGTTAAACTTGAAGGATGGATTTGTGCAAATTAAGAATGGTGAAGCATACATGATGAACGTTCACATTAGTGAATATACTAATGGGAACCAGTTCAATCATGACCCATTGCGTAATCGTAAACTGTTACTTCATAAAAAAGAAATTAAACGGCTTGCTGGTGCATCCTCTGATAAAGGAGTTACAATCGTGCCATTAAAGGTTTACCTTAAAAATGGGTTTGCGAAAGTCTTGATTGGAGTTGCCAAGGGTAAGAAAGAGTACGATAAGCGAGAAACAATTAAGCGTAGAGAACAAAATCGTCAGATTGAACGCGTTATGAAGCATTATTAATTTTAAGACATTCAAAAAGAGCTACGGTATTTTTTAGTTAAATATCGTAGCTCTTTTTATGGTGAATTTTAGAATGATTAATCTAGGGAAGGGGTAAAGTTTTTAAACGGATTTTTTGAGATATTAAGTTGGTCGGCAGCGACTGGGTGGTTGAGAATTGCGGCAATTGATACCAAAATTGGTTCCTCATCTATTTCATTGGCAGACACAATTCTGACTACATCGTTATGGGTGTTGTACGAATTAATGGAGCCAACTCGTTTTCTGCCTGAATAAATAACGTAATTTTGCTTTACGTCATTACCGACAACAAGCCAATTTAACCCCTTAATATAAATTGTTGAGAAATGAAGGGAGAAGTTGACCATTGATGATCCGACTAATGCATCATCATACCAAATTTCAAATTGTGGGCTAGTTCCTAAGGATTTTTGCTTAATCTCACTCAGTACTTCACCTGCAATCGAGTAAATGGAATAACTGTCGGACACTAATCCCCATTTACCGACAACGAGATACTTACTGTCATCGTATTTATCTACAACTTTTGTCGCGTGTGATCTTTCAAGCTCAGACACGTTAATTTGAACTTTTCTAGCCATAGCATTATCCCTTTACAAGTGTTTAACTCATTTTAACATGGTAGCTAACAGATTACCGAATGTTATTTAACTTTTGGTATGGTAAAATAAATGTTGAGGTGTTAGGAATGAAACCGTTTATCAAGAATGACTGGTGGGATGTTTTAGAACCAGAATTTGAGAAGGAGTATTATCAGCAACTTCGCAAATTTTTAGTTACAGAATATCAATCTCAGTTTATTCATCCAGACATGAACAATATTTTCGAGGCATTTGCTTTAACTCCTTTTAGTAAGGTAAAGGTGGTTATTCTAGGACAGGATCCTTATCATGAACCTAACCAGGCTCATGGACTTAGTTTTTCGGTTCTACCCGGGGTAACGATTCCGCCATCGCTGCGTAATATTTATAAGGAACTGCAGTCCGATTTAGGGATCAAGCCGGTCAATCACGGGTACCTTACATCTTGGGCCAAGCAGGGTGTCTTGATGCTAAACTCAGTATTGACAGTCAGAAACGGTCAGGCCTTCTCTCATAAAGGCAAGGGGTGGGAGCAGCTTACAGATGCAGCAATCAAGAAGCTCTCGGAGCGAGAGCAGCCTGTCGTCTTTATTCTTTGGGGAAGAGCTGCCAGGGATAAAATTGCGTTAATTGATACAGACACTAACGTAGTTATTCAGTCAGCCCATCCTAGTCCATTGTCCGCTAATCGGGGCTTTTTTGGATCAAAACCATTTTCAAAAACCAATGAGGCATTAGTAGCAATGGGCGAAGAACCAATTAATTGGCAACTACCTGAGCGGGTTGAATTACCTTCTCAGAGTTAATCACATTATTGGAGGAACGGATAATGGAATTATTTGAAAGCTTAAAGCAAAAGATTCAAGGCAAACAGATCAAGGTTGTCTTTCCAGAAGGAAACGACGAGCGAGTTGTTAAGGCTGCCTCACGGCTAGCTCAGGATGACTTGGTTCGTCCAGTTATCTTAGGTTCAAACGATGAAGTTTCAAAGGTGGCCACTAACCTTGGTGTTAACTTAGACGGGGTTGAGGTGGTTGACTACTTGAATCAACCTCAAGATGTGATTGATCAAATGGTTGCCGCAATTGTTGAGCGTCGTAAAGGTAAAACTGATGAAGATAAAGCTCGTCAATGGTTGAATGATCCAAATTACTTTGGAACCACAATGGTATATTTAGACAAAGTTGATGGGATGGTTTCAGGTGCCAATCATCCAACGGGTGACACTGTTCGTCCGGCATTACAAATTATTAAAACTAAACCTGGTGTAAAGCTAATTAGTGGTTCATTTATCATGCAACGTGGGGATGAACGTTATTTATTTGCTGACTGTGCGATTAACATTGAATTAGATGCTCCTTCAATGGCAGAGGTTGCTGTTGAAAGTGCCAAGGTTGCCAAGACCTTTGATATCGATCCAAAAGTTGCCTTACTTAGTTTTTCAACTAAGGGTTCCGCAAAGGGTGACATGGTAACTAAAGTTCAAGAAGCAACTAAGCTTGCCAATGAAATGGCTCCTGAATTGCCAATTGATGGTGAGATGCAATTTGATGCTGCATTTGTACCTGAGGTTGGTGAAAAGAAGGCTCCAGGCTCAAAGGTTGCAGGTCATGCCAACGTATTTATTTTCCCAGAACTTCAATCAGGTAATATTGGTTACAAGATTGCACAAAGATTTGGTGGATTTGAAGCTATTGGCCCAATCCTGCAGGGGTTAAACAAACCGGTATCGGATCTTTCTCGTGGTAGTAACGAAGAAGATATCTACAAAGTAGCAATCATCACGGCTGCACAATCACTACAAAACGATTAATATAATAATTAATAATGAGGATTGGGGTATACGTACCGCAATCCTTTGATTTTCAAAGGGGTGAAATAATTGCAGTCAGTTAAGGTTAAGTCTGCAGACGAAACAATTGAATTAGGTAAAAAACTAGCATCGCTCCTAAAAGCGGGTGACGTAATTCTGCTAGATGGCGATTTAGGTGCCGGCAAAACCACGTTCACAAAGGGGCTAGGCGAAGGCCTTGGAATCAAAAGGTCAATTAAAAGCCCTACCTTCACAATTATTCGTGAGTATTCCGGAGGTAGACTACCTTTGTATCACATGGATGTTTATCGCTTAGAGGATGGTAGTGGAGATGAGCTTGGGCTCGATGAGTATTTCGAAGGCGATGGTGTTAGTGTAGTCGAATGGTCTCAATTCGTTGCTGATACTTTGCCAGAAGACTACTTAAAAATTAGTTTTCAGAGACTAGATAACGAGGCAGAAAGTGAGCGTGAACTGACCTTTGAAGGTGCCAATTCACGCTTCAATAATATGATCAATGATGTACTTGGAGGATAGTTATGGCCGAAGAAGTTGATTTTCGTCTTGCAAACGAAGACGATGCTAAGGCAGTGATCAGTCTACTGAAACAGCTAAAGACGGAATCGGATACTTTTGTTGTTGATTCAGATTTGGATTCAATTGAAGTAGAAGATGAAGCAAAGATGATTTCACTGATTAACCTATCAAAGAGTAGCCTGATTGCAGTTGCTACCTTAGGAGAAAAGTTAATTGGGATAGTAACTGTGGAGTTCTTAAAAAAGGGGATTGGTGAACTTGGAGTCGCCGTTCTTAGTGAATACCAAGGTTATCAAATTGGCTCTAACTTGGTTGAATTAGCAACCGAATGGGCAATTGATTACTCAAATTTGGATAAACTGGCTTTGACAGTTTTTAAAAGTAATCAACCAGCAGTTCATATTTATCAAAAAATGGGCTTTCAAACAATCAGTGAAATTGAGGTTGACGGTAAACCATCGCTTTATATGGAACTTTCAGCTAACTAATAAAATAATCCCCAAAATTCTATAGTCAGAATTTTGGGGATTTGTTTATATGGTCTTTACGAATGGAACCAGCGCTTGACTGCCAAACTGTTTTTGTTCATACAGCAAAATGTTCGCGCAGGCAATACTGTCATCCAAAGCGTTATGGTGATGCTCTAGTGTTATGTTGAACTCATCACAAAGAGTGTTTAATTTGTGATTTTCAAGGTTAGGATAAAACTGTTTTGACGTTTTTAACGTATCAAGTGACATGTAGTGAGGCGGTTCAATTCCGTATCGTTCTAGTGAACGTTTTAAGACACTATTGTCAAATGATGCGTTATGGGCGACAATCAATCGGTTATTTTTAAACAAACCGTTAATGTGTTCCCAGAGTTCGGGGAAGTTAGGGGCGTCAACAACGTCTGCTTCTCGGAGTCCATGGATCTGAGTGTTACGCCAATCAAATTCTGCTTCTGGGTTTATCAGTGAGTAAAATTGATCCGCAATTTTATCATCTCTAACTAGCGTCAACGCTAAAGAACACGCACTAGCCCGTTTTCGGTTTGCTGTTTCAAAATCAAATGCCACAAAGTTCATTTTTTCACCTCAGTTATTTGAGTTATATTTTAAAGGTAAAGTCCCAATGATGCAATCTGTTTTATCCCTTAACACTGGGATGACTTGCTAGTTCAGTGAAACTAGCTTAATTCGTGTTACAATATTAATACATATGTATTCGGAATAGAGGAATGGGTTACATGGAAAAATACGCAGAAATGAAGTCAGAGTTTTCAGAAAAAATGGATGTTTTTTTAGATGAACCATTGTCTAAATACACTCACACTAAAACTGGGGGGGAAACAGACATCCTTGCTTTTCCAGAGTCGGTTGATCAGGTTAGAGAGCTATTGCAATATGCAAATGACCATCAAATTAACATTACTGTAATCGGCAATGCTAGCAATTTGATCGTCCGTGATGGGGGAATTCGCGGTTTAACCATCATTTTGACAAAAATGAAAAAAATAACGGTTCATGAAAATATGTTGGTTGCTCAAGCAGGTGCTGCGTTTATTGAGACTACCAAAGTTGCTCAAGCAAACTCATTAAGTGGCATTGAGTTTGCTGCTGGAATCCCTGGAAGTATTGGTGGTGCTGTCTACATGAACGCCGGTGCTTACGGTGGGGACGTTGACGATGTTGTAGTTGCTGCAGATGTTCTTACTCCAGATAATCAGGTTTTACACCTAAACCAAAAGGAGCTTGATTTTGGCTACCGTCATTGTAGTGTTCAAGACAATAACCAAATTGTCTTATCAGCAACATTCCAATTAAAACACGGTAGTAAGGATAAAATTCAAAAGCAAATGGATCATTTGAATGAGTTGCGAGCATCTAAGCAACCGTTAGACCTACCATCATGTGGAAGTGTCTTTAAGCGCCCAGAAGGACACTTTGCGGGTAAACTAATTCACGATTCAGGACTACAAGGATTCCAAATTGGTGGGGCTCAGGTTTCTAAAAAGCATGCAGGGTTTATCGTAAATGTTGATCATGCTACGGCAACTGATTATCTTAACGTTATTAAACATGTTCAAAAAACAGTAATGGAAAAATTTGGTGTTCAACTTGAAACTGAAGTTAGAATTATCGGAGCTGATGCGTAGAGGGGGAATGCTAATTGCACATACTTGAGGCGATAATCTTATTAATTGGAATCGTTCTGTTCTCGAATGTGGTGGATCATTTTATTCCTTCCATTCCGGTCAGTTTGATTCAAGTAACTTTTGGTCTATGTGCGGCACTATTTTTGCAGGTTTCAATTCCCTTAAAAACTGATTGGTTCCTGCTGCTATTTATTGCCCCGTTATTATTCAATGATGGTCGCAGGTTTCCAAAACGTGAACTATGGAAAATGCGGGGGCCAATACTAGGTAACGCAATTATATTAGTGTTTTTGACCACGTTACTTGGTGGGTTACTTTTTCACGTCATAATTCCAACCATGCCAATTTCTGTTAGTTTTGCGCTGGCAGCAATTTTATCACCCACTGACCCGGTGGCGGTACAGTCGATTTCTAAACGAGTTGCTTTACCAGAAGGGGTTCTCCACATTGTTAGTGGTGAAAGTTTAATTAATGACGCATCAGGGTTGATTGCATTCAAATATGCAGTTGCTGCAACGGTTACGGGTGTATTCTCATTTAAAGCGGCGACCCTCGATTTCTTTTACATCAGTATTGTTGGATTTGTCAGCGGAGCAATATTGATTACATTGGTTATTCTTTTGCAGAACTGGCTTTTCAAGCAGGGAATCAACGACGTAATTTTTAACACGATTTTACAAGTTCTGACCCCATTTGGAATCTACTTAATCACTGAAGAAGCGTTCCATGCTTCAGGAGTAATTGCAGTGGTTGCTGGGGGCGTGTTGTTCCATTTCTTTGGTGGAGTTACGGATTATAGCCAGCCAGAGCTGACTTTAGTTAGTGAGAAAACTTGGGACATCATTATTTATATGTTAAACGGGATTGTGTTTGTTATCTTGGGAATCGAGTTACCGATTGCAACCAATCAGATCATTCAAAATGATAAGATCAATACAATCCATGCAATTTTTATTTCGTTTATTGCATGGCTGATCTTATTGGTAATTCGGGTAGTCTGGATATACCTATACCAAGTATTAGGAACTGCAATAACGCATGGACATAATTCAATGCATCCTCTCAAGGCTTCAATCTTAGCGGGATTGTCCGGTGTTAGGGGAGCGGTTACCATGGCTGGTGTCCTTTCAATTCCAACAATTATTGATGGTGGGGCTAGATTCCCATCAAGGTCTTTAGCTTTATTTGTGGCTGCGTTTGTAATCATTATTAGTTTACTTGCTGCGACGATTACCCTGCCTCTAATTTCGAAAAATAAGGCGCCATTAATTACCCGTGGCTCCAACGTTGATGGTGTTGATGATGACGAAATTGATGATACGGAACCTGATGATAATTCTGGTCACGTAACCGAAGAACAAGCTAGAATCTACATCATGAAGTTAGCAATCAATAACGTTGAGGAACACCGACGGGCCGATAACCAACAGGCTGCTTTTGATTTAATCCTTGATTATCAATTTTTGATTCGTAGGTTGGAGATAAAAGAAAATAATCTTCAGGATATGAATAAAATCATTGCGGATGAGCTAGCACTTAGACGGGTGGCTTTGAATGGTGAGTTTGATGCTTTAGAGGAGTTAAGAAGTAACAATGAAATCTCTGAAGAGGCGTACCTAAGTAACCTTGATCAACTTCAAAGAGCTGATAAGCGTCTTAGAAAATCAATCGGTTCTCGGCCTAAGATGCACCTTAACTTGAGAAACCAGCATAGGATTCAAAAGATTAAGCGAGCAGTTCGGATGTGGTTTGTGTACCGGAATTCTAGTTCAGGTTTAGGTGATGAGCTGGCAAAAGCACACATTGAACAGGCAAAAGCTGCAATTAAAGCTTTGTCCGAGTATTTTAACCGTGATGATATTGAGAATGAACGATTTGATAGTCAATCAGTTTATCATTTGGTGATTCATTATCGTAACCAAATTGAAGAAGCAAAGAATCGTTTGACAACCAAAAAGGACGATATGCATTCTCAGATTCAAAGTCTCCGAATCAAGGCATTAGCAGCAGAACGTGAAGGCGTTCAGGTTCTTCTTGAACAAGGGAAAATCGATTGGAAAATGGCTGCACATTTACGGCAGTATATCAACTATTCGGAAACTGTTTTGATTATGGATTATCAGAATCGGGAATAATAAAATCGCTAAGGTGTTTTAAACACCTTAGCGATTTTTTGATTTATATGGCCAAAGTCACGACCGAATTTTAATTTTGTTGAACTGGTTTAAGTTGGATCAATTTGATGAGATAGAAGAAGACCAGTTGGATAATCGTTAGTAACGCGATGAAAAAGATTGCTTTAGGGCTCCACATATTCAGCAATGGCTTAACGAACTGTTCCGGCGTTAAGAATAGATAAACTGTATGGATTCTTAAGAATCGGCCAATAAAGATTCCAATTGAGGATAAGATTGAAAGACCCACAATAATTATGTTTTGGAAAACAAAGTGGTTTAGTCTAAATCTTGCGGCAATTGCTTTCGCAACTCTGTCTAATCCCCAGAATCCCAACAGGGTACTGGAAATCGTCGATAACATTAAGAGTGTATAATTAAACCACATGGTATTATCAAGTCTCAGCAAACCATTGCTTCCGTATGGTTGCAACAGTGACAGGTGAAACAGATCAGTTAATAGATATGGTGTGTTTGGATAAAACAGCAACCACACGATTACGATGATCCAAAATAAAATTGGATTTTTGGGCTTTCCTTTATCGATATGGAAGCTTAATTCGATTGGGATAAACGCTAGAAAAGTGTTTAATACCAAAAAATTGAATGGAGGATTTTTAAGGTAAGTGTAAAGAAACCCTAGCCATAAAACGGCAATGATTCTAATCACCCACTTAGTTAAATTACTCAAATTAATTCCTCCTTATCATTAATATTAAACAATGTTTTACACGAAATTTCCATGAAAAAATTTCATTACAATTGATTTTTATATTTTACTTAAAGAACTGCTTAATTTGCAGGAGATTAGGCGAATGCTGCTGGTAAATGATATAATAATAGAGAATATTTTTTAAGGAGAACGCAATGGATTGGTCTACGATATTTACATTACAAAATTTTTCAAAGTTAATTGATTTCGTAGTCGTTTGGATCCTGATCTACTATCTGATTTTAATGGTTCGCGGCACTAAGGCTGTTCAACTGCTTCGGGGGATCGTAGTGATCGCCATCGTCAAAATCATTAGTCTATGGTTAGGGTTCCCAATGGTCTCTTGGTTAGTTGACCAGGTGCTTAGTTGGGGAGTTATTGCGATTATCGTGGTCTTCCAACCGGAAATTAGGCGGGGACTTGAGCACCTTGGGCGTGGTTCGCTGTTTGTGAAGGGAAGAAAAGAGAATAAAGCGGCTGAAAAGCTAATTTCTGAACTTGATAAGGCAATTCAATACATGTCAAAGCGGCGGATTGGTGCGTTAATCACTATCCAGATGAATACGGGACTAGAAGAATATATCGAAACGGGTATTGATATCGATGCTGAAGTGACAGGCGAGCTATTGATTAATATATTCATTCCTAATACACCTCTGCATGATGGTGCTGTCATTATCAAGGATAATCGGGTGGCTGTAGCTGCGGCGTACTTGCCTCTGTCACAGAGTAACTTGATTCCCAAAGAATTAGGAACCCGTCACCGAGCAGCCGTCGGAATTTCCGAATTAACCGACGCAATGACAATTGTTATCTCAGAGGAAACTGGTGAAGTTTCAATTACCCAAAATAATGAGTTGCTTCGCGGGATGACTCAAGATGATTACATCAAATACTTTAGGGATCAACTTATCAAGGTAGATAATGATGAAGAACATCATGGAAACTTTTTTGCCGAAGTTTCTAAGTTTGTGGATGCCCATTTCAAAGGGGGTAAATAGTTATGAAGAAACTTTTATTTAGTAACTGGACCTCTAGATTAATGGCATTGTTCTTTACGATAGTTTTGTTTGTCTTCGTTCAAGGAACCCCGAGTGGGACATCTTCGCCAAACTCAACTAGTAATAAGATTACCCAACTTTCATCGAACAAGTCTGAAACATTTTCTGTCCCATTATCCCTTACCGTTAACAGTAACCGGTTCTTTGTTAATGGGTATCCAGAAAAGGTTAAGATTCACCTCACTGGCCCATCGGCTTTGGTGACTACCACAGCAAACACTCAGAACTTCAAAGCATTTGCCGATTTATCAAAACTATCTGTTGGTAAACATAAAGTGCGAATCCAACAGGAAGGTCTTAATAGCGAATTGAAGTATGAATTCGAACCCGAAACAATCACTGTTGATATTCAACCTAGAAAGACTGTTACTTATCCGCTTGAAGTGAAGTATTCAAAGAACAACATCGCTGCTGGATACCAGGTTGGAAATGCTAGTGCAGATGTTAAAAATGTTAAGATTACTGGTGCTTCTGACAAAATTAATAAGATTGATCGAGTTGTTGCCCAACTTAATGTTCCTCAAAATGCCAAGACTTCGATTAACAGTCAGGCCATTATTGAAGCACTAGATAAAAAGGGCAATACGGTTAACGTGGTTATCACGCCAGCAACTGCTGACGTAAACTTACCGATTACTCCTGGTAATAGTAAAGAGGTTCCGGTGAGTTTAAAGAGTAAGGGAATTGAAAACCAAACTGATCAATTTGATCTATCGACGACAGTCAAACGAATCAAGGTTTTTGGAACTAAGAAACAGTTGAGTGACTTGAAACGAGTTGAAGTGGAAGTTGATACTAGTGACGTATCGGATTCTAAAACTAAACAAATTGTTTTAGATCCAAAACTCAATGGGGTTGAAGGGTTTGATCCTGAAAAGATTCCGGTAAAGATTACAAGAAAATAATTGAAAATTTGAAATGAGGAATTACTGATGAAGTATTTTGGAACTGATGGTGTACGGGGAGTTGCCAATTCTGAGCTTACCCCCGAATTAGCATTTAAGTGTGGTCGAGCAGGTGGATATGTTCTGACTCATCATTCGAAACGTGATCAACCTCAAGTGCTTGTTGCCAGAGACACCAGAATTTCTGGACAAATGTTGGAAGAAGCGCTGATTGCAGGATTGCTATCAGTTGGAATTGAGGTGCTTAACCTCGGAATTATCACTACACCGGGTGTTGCTTACTTGGTTAGAAACCAGGAGGCAGATGCGGGAGTTATGATTACCGCATCACACAATCCGGTTGAATATAATGGAATCAAGTTCTTTGGCTCAGACGGATACAAGTTGTCAGATGATATGGAAGAAGAAATTGAAGCCATTTTAGAAAAAGATGAAGATATTCTTCCTCGTCCTTCAGCTCAAGGATTAGGGGTTGCTGGTGATTATATGGAAGGAAGTCAAAAGTACATTCACTTCCTTGAACAGACGATTTCTGATGATTTAACTGGAATGAAAGTTTGTGTTGACTCTGCAAACGGGGCTACCAGTAAACTGGTTACAAGTTTGTACGCCGATTTAGGAATTGATTTTGAAACCATGGCTACTAACCCCAATGGTTTGAACATTAACGACGAGGTCGGATCAACGCATCCAGAACAACTACAAAAGTTTGTTGTGGAAAAGGATGGCCAAGTGGGGCTTGCCTTTGATGGCGATGGTGATCGTTGTATTGCTGTCGATGAAAATGGTCACATTGTTGATGGTGACAAGATTATGTATATCTGTGGTAAATTCATGGCAGAGCGGGGTAGATTGAAAAAGAACACAATCGTAACCACCGTTATGAGTAATTTGGGGATGTACAAGGCAATGGAACGTAATGGCCTAACAAGTGTTAAGACAAAGGTTGGTGACCGTTACGTTGTTGAAGAAATGAACGCTAATGGTTATAATCTTGGTGGTGAACAATCAGGTCATATTGTCTTCCTTGATTTCAATACCACAGGTGATGGAATGTTGACTAGTTTACAACTTCTTACTGTAATGAAGGTAACTGGTAAAAAACTTTCAGAATTGGCGGATGAAGTTACTAAGTATCCTCAAAAATTAATCAACGTTAAAGTTCAAGACAAGAAACGGGCATTAGAAAACGAAAAGGTTAAGCAAGCAATTGCTCAAGTTGAAGATGAAATGAATGGCAATGGTCGCGTGTTAGTTCGTCCTAGTGGAACTGAACCGCTACTGCGAGTTATGACTGAGGCTCCAACCAAGGCATTGGTTGAGAAATATACTAATGAAATTGCTGACGTTGTTAAATCAGAATTAGGTATTTAAAAAGGGTCCCTTTGGGGATCTTTTTTATTTTGATGGAACAACTATACCATTCAGTGTAAGTTATTGACATTTTACGTAAACTCCTGTAAATTTAACGTGTTGTTTGAATATATACGATACTATTTTGTATATACCAATTTTAAAAATGATTAGGAGAATATGATATGTGTGGAATTGTAGGAGTAACGGGAAACGATAATGCTGTTTCAATTCTGTTAGAAGGGTTACAAAAGCTTGAGTACCGTGGTTATGACTCAGCAGGAATTTATGTAAATGATTTAAAGGGGAATGATTACCTAGTTAAAGAAAAGGGCAGAATCAGTGACCTTAAGGCTGCGGTTACCCCCGATGTTCACGGTGTTGCCGGAATCGGTCACACTCGTTGGGCAACTCATGGAGTTGTTAGTGTTGCTAACGCTCACCCTCAATTTTCAGAAGACCACCGTTTTTACTTAGTACACAACGGTGTGATTGAAAACTTTAAAGAATTAAAGTCACAATACTTAAGTGACACTACTTTTGAAAGTCAAACTGATACTGAAGTGGTTGTTCAACTTCTAGATAAATTTGTTAGAACTGAGAACCTTTCAACTAAGGATGCTTTCACCAAGACTTTGTCATTACTTGAAGGTTCATCATATGGTTTCTTATTGGTCGATAGTGAAGACCCAGATACATTGTATGTAGCTAAGAATAAGAGCCCATTATTGATTGGTGTTGGCGATGGTTTTAACGTGGTCTGCTCAGATGCAGTTGCAATGTTGAAAGAAACTCACGACTTTTTGGAACTTCATGATGGCGAGGTTGTTACCATTAAACCTGACGAAATCTTGATTGAAGACCAAAACGGTAATAAAGTTGAACGCGATACATTCCATCTTGATATGGATGCAGAAGAGACTGACAAGGGACCTTACCCATACTACATGCTTAAGGAAGTTGATGAACAACCAAACGTTATGCGTAAGTTGGCTTCAACTTATACTGATGAGAGTGGTAAAGATACTTTAGATCCCGAATTAGTTGACGCAATCAAGAGCGCTGATCGGATTCACATTGTTGGTGCTGGTACTAGTTACCATGCTGGTCTAGTTGGTAAGAAGATGTTTGAAAAACTAACTCACATTCCAACTGAAGTTCACGTTGCCTCAGAATTTGCTTATGATGATCCATTGTTGACTAAAAACCCATTCTTCATTTTCCTATCACAAAGTGGAGAGACCGCTGATAGTCGTGAAGTTTTGGTTAACGTTAATGCGCGAGGATTCAAGAGCTTAACCATCACTAATGTGGCTAACTCAACCCTTTCACGTGAAGCAAATTACACACTGTTACTTCATGCGGGTCCAGAAATTTCAGTAGCATCTACCAAAGCTTACACTGCTCAAATTGCTGTTGAAGCAATCTTAGCAAAGGCAGTTGGTATGGCTAAGGAACAAGTTACTGCCGAAGACTTTGATGTTCGTCAACAACTTGGATTAGCAGCTACTGGAATGCAAGCGATTATCGATGAAAAAGAAACGATTGAAGATTTGGCTAAAGAATACTTTGTTAATGCAACTAGAGCATTCTATATCGGCCGTGGAATTGATCAAACTGTTTCTCTTGAATCAGCTTTGAAGCTTAAAGAAATCTCTTATGTTCAAGCAGAAGGATTTGCTTCAGGTGAGCTTAAACACGGAACCATTGCGCTGATTGAAGAGGGAACTCCAGTTGTTGGAATCATCACTCAAGCTAAGACCGCCGGTTTGACTAGATCAAACTTGCAAGAGACTTTGTCACGTGGTGCTCAAACACTTACAATTGCAAGAAACGGTTTGAAGAAGGACGATGATACAATCATCATTCCTGATATCGATGAAATGATTACTCCATTATTGAGTGTTGTACCTGCTCAACTTTTGGCATACTATACTAGTTTGAATAAGGGCCTCGATGTTGATCGTCCAAGAAACTTGGCAAAGAGTGTCACTGTAGAATAGTTTGAATCGATTCACTAAGATTTAAAATTTTAAAGGATTCTCCTGGCGGGGATCCTTTTTTTGTTTGGTGTAACTTATTCCTTAAGAATCTGATAACTTTTGTTTAGGATTCGAAAAATGAGCAGTAAATTCTTTAGTTTTCCTCAAATTTCTAATAGTATTGACCTAGATAGTTTTTCCATATTTAAGGGGTGAATCTAGTGAAATCAGGGATAGTTAAAAACTTATCAGTGCTAAGCTGTACCATGATGTTAGCTTTTGGGGGGATTGTTGGCTCAGGTGTTGCCGTCCATGCTGCATCTTCAGGTAATACTCAATCAGCAACCTTTATCAGTGAGTACAAGGGTGATGTTCAAAAAGCATCTAGCAAATATAAGCTCTATGGATCGGTCATGATGGCGCAAGCAGCACTTGAGAGTGCTTGGGGGCAAAGTCAACTCACTAAGCAGGCAAACAACTTCTTTGGGATTAAAGGAGCGTTTAACGGACAATCAGTGTCAATGCCAACTACAGAGTATGACCAAAATGGTCAAATTCAAAATGTAACTGCAAACTTTAAAAAATACCCGACTGCATACGATTCTTTTGCTGATAACGGGTCAACTTTAAGAAATGGTACTAGTTGGAATCCATCTTATTATTCCGGCTCGTGGAAAGAAAATGCATCTACATACCAAGATGCTGCCAATGCATTAACGGGAAAGTATGCAACGGCACCAAATTACGGAACTGCATTGATTTCTTTGATTCAACAATATAATTTGGATCAGGTATTCAATGAAGACGGAAGTGGCTCCAATTCTGCATCCACTCCGGGTTCATCATCATCTTCGTCAAATAGTTCGTCTACCAATAACAACGATTCTGATACCGAGTTGTTGGAAACTACTCAGCCCAATGTTGCTGAAGATAGTAAACCACTTGCTAAGGTGAAGTACACTAAGGGAGACCCAAACCAATTAGTGCAATTGTCAGCAACGTTTAACAAGTATTACGCATATAATCACGTTAAGGGTGCTAACAAGAACGAGAAAAAGTATAAGTTCAGATCACTTGGAATTACTAAACCTGTTTGGGTTTACGTTGACATGAAGGGTACTAAATCTGGAAGCAATACTCAATGGTATCGAATCAGGTTTTACAAGAATGCCAAATCACAGAAGTTTTGGGTTTATGCACCAACACTTAATTTTCCACAAGCTTTTTATAGTAAGAGCAGTGGTAGTGTGACTGTCAATACAAAGTCTAAAGCTAAGATTTATAACCACGTGTATGGAACTGATCAGTTATCTAAATCAGTGAGTAAGGCCAGCTCGTTAAACTCAAATTTTAAGTATCCCGTTGATGGTGAAGCAATTAAAGACAACGGGAGTAATGGTGAACTGTGGTATCGAATTAAATTCAATGGAAAACGTGGTTGGATTAAGTCGACCTCAATAAATTCATACACACCGAAGACAGTTTATGTTAAATTAAAGGCAACAAAGAAATTATTGTCTTCAGCAAAAAATGGATACGCATATAATCGCGTACCTACTAATAGTGGGGCAAAAAAGTCCACACTAAAATCTTTAGGCATTACAAGTAAAACAAAGTTGACTTCAAATATGGTTGGCTATACAACAGGCTATACCGATATTTGGTACAGAATAGTAGCACCTAAAAACGGTAAGCAATATTGGGTTTTGGGGAGTATGCTTAACTGATGAGGTCAATCGGGAGGTATATGAATCATTATGTGTCATAAATTTTGGGGCAAGTTTGTAGTGGCCTTTTGTGCCCTAATTTCGTTATTTTGTTTTGGCAAACTTAGTGTCAGTGCGTCTGTTCAAACAGATTTTATTAATCAAATGAAGGCTCCGATTATTAAAGTTAGTCGTGAAAACCACTTATATGCATCAGTAATGATGGCTCAAGCCATGTTAGAAAGTGATTGTGGGCAATCTGAACTTGCAACTCAAGGTAACAACTACTTTGGAATTAAAGGTAGTTATGATGGCCAATCAGTTACAATGAATACGCAAGAAATGACAGAGAAGGGCAAGACCGTATCTACTAGTGCGGTCTTCAAAAAATATCCAACTTTATTGGAATCGATTGAAGACAACGCCCGGATACTCAGAAATGGAACGGATGATGACCCCCAACTTTATTCGGGAACTTGGACAACTAACTCTTTGAGTGCGAGCGATGCTGCAATGGCATTGTCGTCAACGTATGCTACTGATATGGAGTATGGTGATAAGCTTAATCACCTTATTAATACGTATCACTTGGAGAAGCTAGACACAAGTCCAAGCTCAACGAACATCAACGACAAAATTGCTGCAGAAATTAAACAGCAGATGAGTAAGCCTAAACCAGTTGCTCAAACTTCTGAAGAAACAGTCCCATCAAAAATCACCAACCGAAAAATTGAGATTGCTTCCCAACATGTGTTTCAAACGAAACACAGTAAGCAAGCAACTAGAATTAATTTGCCAATTGAGCATGCAATTCAAAAGTAGGTGGAAGTTAAGGTTCGCATAAGTAACCAAGCGGGCCTTCTTTTTTTGGAAAATTTTGATATAATATAGCAGTTAATATTGATTTCTCAATAGGAGAATTAAAATGGTAGAAGATTATAAAGTTAAAGTAGAAAATGTAACTAAGGAGTACGATCTTTTCAAGACTCAATCAGAAAAACTTAGATCGTTCTTTTCTTTAAAAAATAAGCGCCGAGTACCACATTTCTGGTCATTGATGGGCGTTACATTGACGATCAAGCCTGGAGAAACGATGGGGTTGATCGGGGTTAATGGTTCAGGAAAGTCAACGCTTTCTAACATCATTTCTGGAATTATCCCCCAAACAACTGGTCGTGTTGACGTCAAGGGTGATACTTCAATCGTTGCAATCCGTGCCGGGCTTAGAAATAAACTAACTGGTAGGGAAAACATTCGTCTTAAGTCGTTAATGCAAGGTATGACCAATGAGCAAATTGATGAAATGATGCCTGACATCATCTCGTTTGCCGATATTGGTGATTTTGTTGACCAACCGGTTAAAAGCTATTCAAGTGGTATGCGTTCACGGCTAGGGTTTGCAATTGCTGTTCATATTGACCCCGATATTTTGATTATTGATGAAGCATTATCTGTTGGTGATGATACATTTTACCAAAAATGTGTGGACAAAATTACCGATTTCAAAAAAGAAGGTAAGACCATTATCTTCGTTAGTCATTCACTCAAACAAATCAGAATGCTTTGTGACCGAGTTGCTTGGATTAACTATGGTGAACTAAAGATGGTTGGACCAACTAAAGAAGTTGCCGATAAATATCATGAGTTTACCCAATGGTTTAAAGAACTGAGCAAAAAAGAAAAGAAAGCCTTTCAAAAGGAACGTAAGAATGTTCAGAAGAACTTTAGCATCAAAAAGTATGAGCAGGAAGTTACTGAACAACATCAACAAGAAAATCCTAATGATAAGTCTATCCCATCAAAAGTCCATAAATTATTTTATGGGTCTGTTATTTCAGAGAAGATGTCTGTATTCAATCAGATTTTGACGTGGGTAGTATTAATCGCGTTAGTCTTTTTCTGCCTAGTTAATGTTTCTGGGTATTCTTTGGAACATGTATTTGCTAATCCGCAATTGCTGTTTAATCCTACCCATACGCTCCACATTCCGTAAAAAATAAATACTTCAAAATTTGCAATGAATTTTGAAGTATTTTTATTGGAATGCATTGACAGCGCTTACAAAAATGCGTATATTAATTATGGGTACTAAATTGATACCTTCTAAATCAATTCTCTTTCTCTCTGTAACCAGTGGACTTTATCCCGCTGGTTATTTTTTGTATAATGGTTCTGGTCTACTAAAGAGGAGTGCAGATATATGAAAAGCAATGAGGAATTGACATTGATCGAGGAAATTACTCGTAATGATGGTACCAAGTACATAGAGATTAGTAATATGGTTCAGAATGGTAGAGCAGAGCTTGCTGCCGAACGGGGATTTATCAAGGAAGTTAGGATATTACAACTAAATATTCCTCATTCTGCCCACGTTGCTAAATATGAACAGTATATTAATGAGAACTTTACCATGCCAGACGAGGACATGGATCACTTTGAAGAGTGGACTAAGACTGACGAAATGAACAAAGAAATCTCGGTCATTCTAAAAGAAAATCACATTGGATGATTTTATGATTAGCACATCATTAAAATTTTGTTGCACAGAATTTAATTATATGGTATAAATATATCATGGCTTTTACAGCTAGATTATTGCTCCGTAGTTCAGTGGTAGAATAATTGACTGTTAATCAAGAGGTCGCTGGTTCGAGCCCAGCCGGAGCAGTATTATAAGGCGTTAGGATAATTCCTAACGCCTTTTTTATTGCTAAAATAACCATTTACTATTTTTCACATCGACTTGTGAATATGGTAATATACAGTTACGGTTTCGAGAGGTTAAAACGAACATTTAGGGGGATTTATTTTGACTAAAAACTCGATTAAAAAAAGCTTGTGTGGACTTGCTGTTGGCTGTTTATCTGCTTTATGTATTGGAATACAGGTAAACGCTGATTCAGCTGTAAATTCTTACATTATGGATAATAACCTACAACCAGTAAAAACTACTAGTGCCATTTGGAGTGGCTTTCCCAAAAACAATTACACAACTGGCAAACCTAATGGGGTTGTGGTTCACGAGACTGCAAATCCAAATTCAACAATATATGGCGAAATTAGCTACATGAAGAGCAATTATCAAAATGCTTTTGTACACACATTTATTGATGCCTCACGCGTGATTAATATTGCCAATACTAATTACCTCGCTTGGGGTTGTGGGTACCCTGGAAACGGCCGATTTATTCAATTTGAACAGGTTGAGGTTCATAGTAAGTCCGCGTTCGCTAAAGAAGTTAATAATGCAGCTAATTATACTGCTAGTATGTTGAAACAATATAACTTGCCTCTGGACAATGCTGTTAATGACGGTAAGGGAACTGTTTGGTCTCATAAGGCAGTCTCAACATTTCTTGGTGGAACTGACCATGGCGATCCAGACGGTTACTATGCTAGCAATGGCTCAAAGTACTTTGGAGAACCATACACGATGAACGATTTTTACTCATTGGTTAAGTACTACTATGGAGGCTCCAGTGCTGTTACCTCACAGCCAACAAGTAACACTACAGCGACGCCAAAGAATACTACGGCCACCAAGCCAGCAGTTAAGTATTACAAGGGTCAGGGAAATGAGACGGCTAAATTAAGTGCAACGTACAGCAGGTACAAGCTTTACAATCATGTTAAGGGAACTTCAAGGCAGGAAGCTAAATATAGCTTTAGTTCACAACCTGCGTTTGTCGGGAAAACAGTTTATGTTGACTCGCGTGCAGTAACATCTAAAGGATCTACCTGGTATCGAATCAGATTTGCAAAAAACACTACCAAAAAGTACTGGGTTTACTCAAAGGCACTGAGTTTTAACCCAATAAGTTTTTCTGACAGTAACAAAACGATTACCATAAAAAATGGGAAATACTCATTGAGAAATCACGTGTATAATACCAAGTACTTATCAACAGTAGCAGGAAATACTAGTAACATTTTAAACCAGTCTTTTAAGGTGAATAAGGTTGGGATTAAAACTCATTCAACTGGACAAACTACTTGGTACCGAATCAATGTTAACGGCAAGAATGTTTGGGTTTGTGAGCAAGCATTGTGATTTTCTAGATAAACTAAAAAACAGTGACAATTTCAGAAATGAAAGCATCACTGTTTTTTTATGCGCTCCTACTTATGTCCGATTCTCTTGTCTTCTGGCAATCATTAAAGATTGATTTCAGAAGGAACGGCAATCAATTGCTGTTCGCCACTGTCATACACAACAATTGATTGAGGATAGTCGGTACTGTAAGGGTACGGTGAATCAAAGGTTGCAACCAGTTCATTGTCTTGTAAGAAGTCATACGAAAGGTTGCCATCGTTGTTCACTAGGTTAAAGGTTACCAAGTTTGATAATGGAAAGATCCCTTGAAGATCGTTATCAATGATAAACCAAACATTATCAATTGTCTGGTCTGGCATTTTGGAAACAATATTATAGCTAGCAAATCTAGCTTGCGTGCGATCAAACATAATACCACCTCACAGTCAAATTCTTATTAATTTCAAACTACCAAAAATACTGGTGCAATGCAAGCAGAAGTGATTACTGCGTGAACTCTTGGTTATCCATAATTAACCGGTTAATGTGTTTTGAAGTTTGTTGATTTTCGGGTGGAAGACTCATATAATCCCCATAAATATTCTTCAAAATTTTATCGTAATCGGCGAATACTGGGATTGTCGTGTTTTCAAATGGGACTTCGATAATATTATCAAATTGCTCATCGGAAAAAATCTCGGCCTCGTAATCGTATTGAGATGCAAGATTTTTAAACAGCGACAGATTTTCGCTATCCTCATATTCTCGCATGATATTTTCACGTTGAATTTTAAAGTCTCGTGCAGCCGATAACTGCTGATCATTCAATGGCGAATAGAATCGTTTAATTGGGTTATCGATAAAATTATAACGTAATCTAAGATATAATCTGCTGTCTAACCGCTTGATGTTTAGATACTGTTGCCTCTGCTTCTCGGCAGAATTTGGAATTATATCAATCGGAAAAATATCGATAAAAACTCCTTTTTTGGCATCGTTGTAGTTATTTTTTTCTTCAATGTAGGTGTTTCGATTCAGAAGTTTGCCATAACTTAGGGCGTAATTAGGATCGGAGAAAGGGTTCTGGAAGAAGTACTTGGTATCTACAAATTGTTCTTTTGCTAATACCAAAAACTTTTCGTAGTCCTCTCTCGGCATACCAATGTCCATGTCATCATCCCATGGAATAAACCCATGATGACGAATTGCCCCCAACAGGGTTCCTCCAAGAGCCAAGTATTTTAAATTGTTTTCTACCAAAAAGTCTTTAAGAAAGTGGTAGCTGTCAAGCTCGACTTTTTGAATTAATTTTGTTAATTCGGGCATAGTTTTCACCTTTAAGTTGATTTTAGAATCCATTTTCGTATATATTATATATTATGTGATTAAAGATGCTGCTTTTTATTACTAAGTAGATTTGATAGGATACATGTGGTTTCTAATCATTGTAACCATGTTCCTTTGGTAATATAATAGATTAAGGGTATTAATAGTTAACTTACACAAAAATGACAGGAATGGTGATTCGAATGAGCAACACAAACGACCAACTTTTGAAGGAAGCAATTGACGTCTATTTATCGTCACTAAAATATTTAGATAGTTTTGTATCTGAGCCGGCTGTTAAATATGGTTTATCATTCGAACAATACTTAATTTTACACACGATTGCAGATCAAGAGAACGTTTCGCTAATGGATATTGCGGCAGAGCGTAAGGTTACTAGAAGTGCAATCTCAAGGCAAATTAAGGTATTGCTTCAGCATGACTATATTTACCAGAAGCCTGCTGAAAGTGACCGCCGGAGACTTTATTTGCACCTGACACCAGCTGGAAAAGATGTTGAACAAAAAGTGTATGAATTGACCACAAAACGTTTTGACCACTGGATTTCAAATTATGGTGAAGATAAAGCTCGGGAGATTATTGGTTTCATCAAAGATTTTTCTTCAAATGAAATGACCAACTTTCCACCAGAAGATTAACTAAAATTGATAATCATAAAAAGCCAAGTATTGCTTCGTTACTTGGCTTTTTGTATGTACAAATTAGATACTGACGTCCTCTTCTAATTCCAGCCACAGAGTAAGTGGGGTTGGATTAAAGTCTGGCCAATTAGCAATGTGATCGTAACCGCGTTGGAGTAGTTGACTACCGCGTTTTTTCTTCAAATCGTCAAAAACTGATAAGGCAAACGGGTTATCTTCTAAGTCGGAGATGACTGTTGGTAATTTATGCTTCCACTCCATTAGTAGATCTTGATAGATTAAAAGTTTCCGGGCATTTTTAATCGTGTAATCGACTCCGTTACTTCTTAATTCCTCAAGATAATTTTCGTATTCTTCAGCAACAGCTTCTTGAGCAGTTCGCCATTGCTGTTCATTAAAGACCGGTTTTTTAGTACTCATTGTTTTGCCTCCAGTGTTAAAAGCTCATAATCCAATTTAACACTATCTATTTGGTTTTTGCAAAGCAAATGGATTAATTGAGAACTTGACAAACTGGAATGTGTATATTTATAATGTTTGTCACATGGTAAACAGAGATTCGGCGTTCGCTGAGAGCCGAAGCTAAAAATGGCATTACTATCGGGGCGTCCGTTAACCGCAACTTAAAAGGCAATAATTATTGTAAAAAATGGGTGGAACCGCGTTTAAAACGCCCCTGGTACTCGACGGAGTACTAGGGGCGTTTTTTTATTTGATTTGGAGGATTTTATAATGGAGAAAGAGAATAAGGTACTGTCAAGATCTTTAAAGAGTCGGCATATTCAGATGATTGCAATCGGTGGGGCAATTGGAACAGGGCTATTTTTAGGCTCTTCGAGTGCAATTCACTTATCAGGTCCATCAATTATATTGTCATACCTGATTGTCGGTGGATTCTGTTTCTTGTTAATGAGAGCAATTGGAGAGTTGCTACTATCAGATCAAACAAAACATTCTTTTTTAGACTTTGTAAAAGAATATTTAGGTGATCGCTTCGAATTCGTTACTGGTTGGACATATTGGTTCTGTTGGATAAGTTTAGCAATGGCTGATTTAACAGCCACTGGGATTTATGTTAAATACTGGTTTCCCAATATTCCCCAATGGATTCCTCCTCTGGTGATTCTGTTAGTTCTGTTTTTGGCCAATAAAGTTAATGTAAAACTTTTTGGTGAACTAGAAACTTGGTTCTCAATGATCAAGGTCGTTGCAATTATTCTACTGGTTGCCGTTGGTTTGTTCTTAGCAATCTTTAGGTTTAAAGTAGCAGGTTCAACTGCTGGTTTTAACAACTTGTTTGATCATGGTGGCTTTTTCCCAACTGGAATCAGTGGATTTTTACTTTCGTTTCAAATGGTAGTATTTGCTTTCGTTGGAATTGAAATGGTCGGAATGACTGCTGGAGAAACTGATAACCCAGAAGAAAATTTACCCAAGGCCATTAACAGTCTCCCAATTAGAATTGGGTTGTTTTATGTTGGTTCAATGATTGCTGTAATGAGTGTTTACCCATGGAATCACATCAGCACTAGCGTTAGTCCTTTTGTTCAAGTGTTCTCTGGAATTGGGGTCGTGGGTGCTGCTGGAATTCTTAACTTTGTGGTTTTAACAGCAGCCATTTCAGCAACCAATAGTTGCTTATTTAGTACCAGTCGGACGATGTATGCTCTAGGAATGGGTGGAAATGCTTCGTCATTTGTTACTCGGTTGTCCAGAAACGGAGTGCCCAATTTAGCGCTGAACGTCTCAACTGCAGTATTAATGTTAATTGTTATTTTGAATTATTTTATGCCGGATGGGGTGTTTAACCTCGTGTCTAGTGTTTCGACGATTAACTTTGTAATCGTTTGGGTTATCTTGATTGTTGTTCACTTAGTATATCGTCACAAACATCCAAAGGGTGCAAAGACCTTCAGAATGCCGGGTTATCCAGTAGCGGACTACTTTACCTTAATATTCTTTGTTGGTGTTTTGGTGTTCTTACTGATAAACGCCTCCACAAGAATCCCGATGATCATTTCACTTGGGTCGGTATGTTTGCTATTCTTAGTGTATGAATTAAGTGTAAAGAAGCATAAGTAAAGTCTGGGGGATTGTTGATGATTGAAGTGCATGATATGAAAAGTTATCACTGGGTTGAAGTGGTTGAACCACAGCCACAAGAGTTACGCTCTGAATTGGCTGCAATCGATTTGCCTGAAAAATACTTTGACTACATGATGGATACGCGTGAGCAACCCCGTGCCACTTATGATGAGTTGAATAAATTTGGCGCATTAGTAGTTCGTGCCTTGCCATTTAATATTTCTCAAAAATCAACGACCGTTCCAATTTTTATCGGGTTTCGTGACGGAACGCTGATAACGGTTTGCCATGATTCCCAAGAACGTGAGGTTATCTCTGCTCCTAAAAAGGAGTCCGGACTAACCAATCATATTATGGACATTTTGAGAGGAATCGTTGACCACTATCTTCAGTTGCTTGATCAAATGAGTGAAAATGCGGAAAGACTAGAAATGCGTGGCCATCAAGTCACGAACAAACGGTTGTCTGCGATTTCCGACTTAAAACGCAAGTTGATATATTTACGTTCTGCTTGTGCGGGCAATCTAATTGCAATTGAACAGCTTAAGGAATTGCTTGATCATGAACAGGTTGAATCTGGGCAAACTTCCAGAGACCATCAAGCAGTAACTGATTTACTGATTGAATATCGGCAATGTCAGAATAGTTTTGAGATTGTCAGTACAGTTGTTAGTGAGTTTGAAGATACCTTCGGAAATGTAATCAATAATCGATTAAATCAGACCATGCAATTTTTAACAGTCTGGTCGTTAGTGTTGGCAATTCCACCAATTGTGTCTGGCTTTTACGGTATGAATATGTTTTTGCCGTTGGCTAGTGGTAAGTGGGCGTGGGCTTACTCATTAGTTATCACGCTTGTTTTGGTGGGATTGATGATCTGGTATTTAAAAAGAAATAAAAAATTGTAAACAAAAAGCTTGGCGTTAGCCAAGCTTTTTTGTTTACACAACTTTATTTAAATAGTCTGCTAGTTTTACAACAATATTATCGACACTACCATGAAGCATGTCAGTATGATTTACGTTAATCAGGTTATTGTTTTTCTTAACTTCGTTATCAAGATACTTAGAAATACTATCATCAATTACAATAATTGAGTTTTCTTTTGCATCAGGGTTGAAGAAGTGGTCAACCGACACACTAACGTCATGGATTGCGGTTATTTTACTTTTTAAATTTTTGCAGAAATTATCGATTAGAGCATCGTCAACAATTGGATTTCCAGTTAATGTTGGTTGAAACTTACCGTTTCGAATGTCCCCGACGATTTTTACGTCCATTAGTATGTCACCACTTTCTTTATTACAGCAAAAATTGTAACATCTTCAGAAGTCTGTGAGTGGCGAAATAACAATTATTTGGAAATCTTTAATAAGCTTAATAAAAGCTCAAACTTTACGCAAATAATACGATGGCGCAAAGCAGTGACAAAGCAGTGGCAATATCAGCTTTTTGTTGGTACTTATTACTTTTGATCGAAAATTGCAGGAATAGGAAAAGTCCTGTCAGGACAATGAATCCGACAATCCTCATGGCAGAAGGAATAATGTTAATTGCAAAAATTATGGCGATTATTGCAATCGCTAAAGTAAATGGCCAGTGTGGTTGCCTTAAAAATAGTGGGAATGCAAATAATGCATTCATAAATATCAGCAGCGTAAGGGTTACTAAATCAATTATGGAAATAAAGTGGTTGCTGGCAATCATTAAGGCAAAGACTACTCCTGTACCACTGATTAGTGAGTAAATAATCCAGGCACAATGAGGTTCGTCAATGAGGTCAGTAAACATGAGAGCGTGAGCTAATACCAGACCAATAATAATTAGAATGGTGTTGAATAGCTCTAAAGAGCTGACTAGCTTAATTAGCAATAAAATGGCCACAATATCAACAACTAACACTATCAACAAGTTTGGTTTAGCAACGAACATTTGGCTAATAATGAATGAATAGAAAACAGCAAATCCAATAAGAGTCAATAAATTAATGTTTGAAACATATTGGTGAACTGGAATGCCCGCAAAAAAGAACCAGATAAGCACAGGCCCTAGTATCTTAAAGGCTTCGTACGAGATTGATTTAATGTCTAAATTCATTGGTTCACTTCCTTAAACTTCATACCTAAAATCATATTATTAATTGGTGTGGTGGTCAATTAAACAATCAAATCGGGGTTTTTTTACCTGAAAAATTGTGATAGGATAACATAGTTATGAGTTCCCGATAGGATCCACGACAGTGGAGAAGCCTTGTAACCATAAAAAATAACGATGGGGGAAAGACGATGCAAGAAAGACATCTGTTTACATCAGAATCAGTTTCAGAAGGACATCCAGATAAGATTGCTGACCAAATCAGTGATGCAATTTTGGATGCGTTGTTAGAGAAGGACCCGAATTCACGGGTTGCTTGTGAGACCTCAGTAACAACTGGGTTGGTGTTAGTATTTGGTGAGATTTCAACCAATGCATACGTAGACATCCAGCACGTTGTTCGTGAGACAATCAAACGAATTGGATATACAGGCGGTAAGTATGGCTTTGATGGTGATACTTGTGCAGTGATGGTTGCAATTGATGAGCAATCACCTGACATTGCCCAAGGAGTTGACGAAGCACTTGAAACGCGTGAAGGGGATAGCGATCCTCTTGACCAAATCGGTGCAGGTGACCAAGGATTAATGTTTGGTTATGCAATCAACGAAACACCAGAGTTAATGCCACTTCCCATTTCTTTGAGTCATAAACTAATGCGCAGACAAGCCGAGTTGCGTAAGAGTGGTGAATTGTCATACCTTGGCCCAGATGCTAAGGCTGAAGTTACGGTTGAGTATGATGATAATAATAAGCCTGTAAGAGTTGATACAATCGTCTTAAGTACCCAACACGATGATGGTGTTGAACTAGATCAAATTCGTAAAGATGTTGTGGAGCACATTGTTAAACCAGTAATCCCTGCAGAATACCTTGATGACAATACTAAGTACTTCATTAATCCGACTGGTAGATTTGTAATCGGTGGCCCTCAAGGGGATGCTGGATTAACTGGCCGTAAGATTATCGTCGATACTTACGGTGGTTATGCCCATCATGGTGGCGGTGCATTCTCAGGTAAGGATGCCACTAAAGTTGATCGTTCAGCTAGTTACGCATCACGTTATATTGCAAAGAATATTGTTGCAGCTGGCCTCGCAGAACAAATTGAAGTCCAATTAGCCTATGCTATTGGTGTGGCTGAACCCGTTTCAATTTCTGTTAATACTTTTGGAACTGCAAAAGTTCCGGAAGACCAATTGGTTTCAGCAATTAGAGAAATTTTCGATTTACGCCCTGCTGGAATAATCAAAATGCTTGACCTTAATCGGCCAATTTATGAACAAACTGCTGCTTATGGTCACTTTGGTAGAACTGATGTTGATCTACCTTGGGAACATACTGATAAAGTTAATGCGTTAAAAGACCACTTCAAGTTATAAACAGCTACTTAGCAAAACGCCCTTGAATGACAATTCAGGGGCGCTTTTTCATTTGAAACCAAAATAAGGAGAATTTACATGTCCCAGCAAACCAACAACAAAACGAACATTCCGGTAGTTACGGTAGCATTGTTCGTTGCCACGTTTATGAGTGCCATAGAAGGAACGATCGTCTCAACTGCCATGCCAACCATTGTCGGTGACCTTCATGGTGTGTCCTTGATGAACTGGGTGTTTTCAATCTTTTTACTTACTAATGCCATCTCAACCCCAATTTATGGCAAGCTAGCCGATCAAATTGGTAGAAAGCCAATGTTTTTACTTGGCTTGTTGATATTTATAATTGGGTCGGTGATGTCTGGACTTTCCCATTCTATGATTGTGCTGATTTTTTGGCGGGCAGTTCAGGGAATTGGAGCAGGCTCAATTATGCCAGTTTCCAATACGATTATTGCTGATGTTTATCCGTTGGAAAAGCGGGCACAGGTGTTAGGCCTAAATAGTTCTGCTTGGGGAATCGCCTCAATTATTGCCCCGTTACTAGGTGGGTTTATTGTCGATAACTTAAGTTGGCACTGGATCTTCTTCATCAATTTGCCAATTGGTTTGATTGTAATGGGAATGATTTTTATTTATCTAGACGAAGATAAAGTTACTACTAAGTCAAAAATCGATGTACGGGGAATGACGTTTCTTACAGTCACGTTATTGGCAATTATGTATGCCTTTCAAATTTTAGGCCAAACACCAGTTAACTGGTTTGAGATTGGTGGCTGTCTAGTTGTCGCAGTATTTTCTGGGGTGATGTTTATTCGAACAGAAACGGTAGTTGAAAACCCATTGATACCTCTATCGCTTTTTAAAAATCGAACGTTTGTTGCACAAAACTTAGTGGCAGCATTGGTAAGTGGATTTTTAATTGGTTACGAGGTTTATTTGCCAGATTGGACACAAGGAATTTTAGGACTTAGAGCATCGATGGCTGGATTTGCGGTTACCCCAAGTTCTCTGATGTGGATTGTTGGTTCGTTTATTGCTGGAAAAATGATGGCTAAAATGACTCCAAAAGCAATTATCAATGCCAGTTTAGCATTCGTATTAGTTGGGGCGGTCATTATGATTTTAATTCCAGCAGAAACACCATTCGTTGCATTCCTATTGATTTCCGCAATTTGTGGGGTCGGATTTGGAATTACAATAACGACATCTACAATTAGTGTGCAAAACACCGTTGATCACAATCAAATTGGGGTGGCAACTTCATTTAATACATTGGCGAGAACTCTTGGTCAGTCCTTGATGATGTCAGCGTTTGGAATTGTTATGAATATGACAATGATGGGCAAGGTGGCTTCTAGTAACGGAATTACGCTTAATATGATGGATAAGCTGATCAATCCACAAACTGTCAGCGAATTACCGGTGAAAATGTTGCCAGAATTGCGACAAATATTGTATTCATCATTACACAACGTATTTATTTTGGGACTTATTTTAATTGTCCTTGCATATGCTGCAAATTCTTATGACCGCAGCAAAAAATCAAAAAAATAAAAGACGGTTCAAAACTCAATTCTCTTCCAACGTGGATTGAGTTTTGAACCGGCTTTTTTATTTTCGCTTTTCAAATGCTAAACAAATTGGTGGCGCCTGTACTTGATTAATGAACTGATACGTCATTACGTTAAATTGGTGTTGGTCAAGTTGGCTCGCAAATTGTAGAATTGCATTTTTTTCTTCAACGCCACCTTCGTGCCCGTAGTACAATACCACGATGACCAATCCGTGTGGAAATAGTAAATCTAAACATTGTTTGATTGCGTTTAGGGATGAATCTTTGTGGGTGATAACGGTTTTGTCTCCGCCTGGCAAATAGCCTAAGTTAAAAATTGCTGCGCTGATTGGCTCTGAGGCAGGAACAGTTTTAGCAATCGTATCATGGCTAGCCTGATGAAGAGTGTAGGTGTTCTTTGCAATCTGATTTTTTTCTAACAAGCCGTTTGTTGAAGTGAGTGCTTGCTTTTGAATATCAAACGCATCTACGTGACCAGAATCACCTACCAATTGTGCTAAAAACAGCGTATCGTGTCCATTTCCCATTGTTGCATCAATTACCCGGTCACCAGGTTTCACTGCGTTAGAGAGCAACGTATGGCTGAATGAAAGTGCAGATTGTAAAATGTTCATAATAGATTCCACCTTTTAAAGAAAACATTCGTAATATTAATGATTAAGAGCCCTAAGCAAAAACCAGCTAAAACGTCGCTGGGGTAATGAACCCCTAAATAGATTCTTGAATATCCAATTAGCAGAATAAAACCGCAAATTAAGCAGTCAACGATAAACTTTGTTGTCTGGTGACTAATTATTTTATTCAAAACAAAGATTAAAGATCCGCCAACCATGATACTTACCATCGAATGACCACTCGGAAAACTAGAGGAGTTCACAACTGCCAGGTGTGGCAAGCTTGGCCTTGGTCGATTAACTAGAAACTTGATGCCGACGTTGATCGGGTATGATAAAAGCAGTCCGTTAACCATTAAGAAGGCTGCTGAATTAAAATGTTTGGTCACTGCAAGTAACAACACTAGGATGATTGAGATAATCATCGAATCGGAAACGCCCATTAAATTTGTGATGGTTAACAGAACGTGAGTTAATTTTGGCGACATGGGTAGTCGTAGGCACGATTGAATTTGATCGTCTATCGTTTGAAAAGTTTTTGAATGGATGACAACTAGTAAAGTAAGCACAATGAAAATAATTGCTGCGAAAATAATTGTATTTGATTGGCGCTTAGAAATTGATTTGTTCACGGGGGTTCCTTCTTATGCGTAGTTTATTTACATTGATAAGTATATCATTGTGATGTTGCTTTTTTCTAAATGATTTGATAGCATTAATGTCAGCAATTTTAATTTTTTAAAATGACGAGGCGAATTAGTAATCATCTAAACCTTTTACAGAAACCAAGTGGTAAATGTGAACTTGGAAGGTTAGGTGGTGAACTCATCGCTGAATGGTTAATTGAACAAAAGTAAACTAACCCGGTAGCCACGTTAAGGCGTTTGAGTGCTCTTCGAATTGAAGAGAATATAGGTGGTACCGCGATAACTCGCCCTATGATAAGCCAAGAATTGGTTTGTTATGGGGCTTTTTTAGTTAAAAATTGCAGAAATCGAGAGGATGAGATGTATGGCATATAATCACGATGTGATCGAGCGTAAATGGCAACATTACTGGAATGAAAATAAGACGTTTAAGGCGTCTGATTCAATGGATAAGGAAAAGTACTACGTACTAGACATGTTTCCTTACCCATCAGGACAAGGGCTTCACGTTGGTCATCCTGAAGGATATACCGCAACTGATATCATGGCCAGAATGAAAAGAATGCAGGGTAAAAATGTACTTCACCCAATGGGCTGGGATGCGTTTGGACTACCTGCTGAGCAATATGCTTTAAAGACTGGACATAACCCACGCGATTTTACTGCAAAGAACGTTAAGAACTTTAAACGTCAGATTAAATCGCTTGGCTTTTCATATGATTGGGACCGCGAAGTTAACACAACTGATCCAGATTACTACAAATGGACTCAGTGGATTTTTGAACAATTGTATAAAAAGGGCTTGGCCTACGAAGATGAAATCGAAGTAAACTGGGCACCTGACTTCATGGGCGGGACGGTGGTCTCAAACGAAGAAGTTATTGATGGTAAAACTGAACGTGGTGGTTACCCAGTTTACCGTGTACCAATGCGTCAATGGGTCTTAAAAATCACCGCATATGCTGATCGTTTGATTGATGATTTAGACGATCTTGACTGGCCTGAAAGTATCAAGGAACAACAAAGAAATTGGATTGGTCGCTCGAAAGGTGCCAGTGTGTTCTTCGGAGTTGATGGTCATCCAGATGAAAAGATTGAAGTCTTCACTACTAGACCGGATACTTTATTTGGTGCAACTTATATGGTGCTGTCACCCGAACATGACTTGGTTTCAAAAATTGTGACTGATGAACAGCGTTCAGTCGTTGAAGCATACCAAGACAAAGTGTCACGGAAGTCTGATCTTGAACGGACTGATTTGAACAAGGATAAGAGTGGGGTATTTACCGGAGCTTATGGTATTAACCCAATCAACGGTAAAAAAGTTCCAATCTGGATTGGTGATTATGTTCTTGCTTCATACGGAACTGGTGCCATCATGGCCGTTCCAGCCCATGATGATCGTGATTATGAATTTGCTAAGAAGTTTGACTTACCAATTGTACCGGTTATCGAAGGTGGCAACGTTGATGAAGAGGCCTTCACTGGAGACGGTAAGCACATTAATTCTGATTTCTTAAACGGAATGAATAAGGAAGATGCAATTAGTGCAGCAATTGATTGGTTAAGTGATAAGGGTGTTGGTAGCGAAAAGGTTAACTACAGACTTCGTGACTGGATTTTCTCACGTCAACGTTACTGGGGTGAACCAATTCCAGTTATTCACTGGGAAGATGGCGAAACCACATTGGTCCCTGAAAACGAACTCCCACTTAGATTACCTAAGGCTAAGAACATTGAACCTTCAGGTAGCGGAGAGAGCCCACTAGCCAACCTTGATGACTGGGTAAACGTTGTCGATGAGAACGGCCGTAAGGGTAAACGTGAAACTAATACAATGCCACAATGGGCAGGTAGCTCATGGTACTTCTTGCGCTATGTTGATCCACACAATAATGACGCATTAGCAGATTATGACAAACTTAAATATTGGTCACCCGTAGATCTTTACGTTGGTGGGGCTGAACATGCCGTATTGCACTTGCTTTATGCAAGATTCTGGCATAAATTCCTTTATGATATTGGTGTTGTACCAACAAAAGAACCATTCCAGAAGTTGGTCAACCAGGGAATGATTCTTGGAACCAACCACGAAAAGATGTCTAAATCAAAAGGTAACGTTATTAATCCTGACGAAATTGTTGACCAGTATGGTGCTGACACCTTGAGATTATATGAAATGTTCATGGGACCTTTGGATGCTTCAAAGCCTTGGAGTACTGAGGGAATTCACGGGGCACACCACTGGTTGGACAGGGTTTGGCGCTTGATGATAGATGATAATAACCATCTTCGTGATAGAGTTACTACATTTAATGACGGCACATTGACTAAGATATACAACCAAACAGTGAAAATTGTTAGCGATGACTTTGAAAACATGAGATTCAATGTCGGAATTTCTCAAATGATGGTATTTGTTAATGATGCTTACAAGGCTGACGCTTTGCCAATTGAGTACTTAGAAGGATTTGTGAAATTACTTGCTCCTGTTGCTCCCCATATTTCTGAAGAATTATGGAGCTTGATGGGACATGACGATACCATTGCTTATGAAGACTGGCCAACTTATGATGAAAGCCAGTTAGTTGAAAACACTGTTGAGATGGTGGTTCAAGTTAATGGTAAAGTTCGTGCCCACATAAAAGTAGCACGTGATGAAGATCAAGATAAGGTCAAAGAGACTGCATTAAATGATGAAAAGGTTAAGGAATTTACTGGCGATGCAACAATTCGCAAGGTAATCGTAGTTCCTAACAAGATTGTTAACATTGTAGCTAAATAAATTATCGGATAAATAAAAATGGAGATTAGATATTAATCAAGAATATCTAATCTCCATTTTTTGTTTGGGTATTTTATTGTTGCAAATCATTTGCTGTATTTGGTTGATAGTTTTTAGACCAAATAAATTCTGTCAGCTGTTTGTTTACAGCAAGATTGTTATTGTGTAGGGCAGAGTGTTGAGCTTTAGCTCCAAACACTTCATATGTTTGGTAAAAGTTAACGTGATCACGCAATAAATACCCTAGTGACAGGGCAGACGCGTTGGTGACAACGCCATCTGAATTTGAACCATCACCTAAGTTCCCGTATATGTTAAGTACTCTAGTTTGGTGAGGAAAATTATTTCGCAGACGGTATAGCAACTTAAACTCCGGATGAATGATCTCGGGTTTTCCATCAGCTAAGATTTTATTTTTATTTGGGACATCATCCCAAAGCTGACTTAGTGGCCCAGAAGTTGGTTGATTAGCTTTTTGATTGTTAATGATGCCATCATATGGACCAGCAATTAAACAAAGCTTCTCACTAGTTGGCAAATCCTTACGGTTACCATTCATAAGGTTGTAGTAAACCGTCGCATATGCTCCCATAGAGTGGCCAACAAAATTCAATTTGTTAACGTGGTACTTGGACTTTAGTAATTTGCACACCTTTGTGATCCAGTGTGCGTATTGAACTTCGCCAGCCCGGTTATTATTAAATTGAACCATGATAATGGGATTGCGCATCCACTTTTTGATGGTTCCTTGAATAACAATTTTACCGTTAGATTTAACATTAACAATCATTCGCTTCTTGGCAATCCCCCGGACTTCGGCGGATGTAACCATATCCCTTTCAGCAAGTAGGCTACTTGACCAGCCGTGAATAAACATCGTTGGGGTATTGCTGTCGACGAACCTTGAATCGGGCCGTTTGAGTTCCTGTGGGCGAGATTGCCAAAAAGAGAATCCCAATATGAGAATAATTATGATTCCGATTGGGAAATATAGCGCTTGATATTTAAATGAGCGCAACTTTGCAAACATACTATTCTCTAGCCACCTTGTTCATTTTGGATAATCTAATCCGATTTAGGAAATACATATAAATATATGAAAGAATAAAGGAAATTACAAGGGCAAAAAAAGTTTGTACGTATGGAGATTGAATCCCAATCTGACCTAAAATATCTAAGAAAGCCTTGTGTAGGTACATGATTCCTAAGGTTTGTTGACCGATTACCTGAAGAAAATGTACCAAGAAATGTGGTGTGTATTCTGATAGGAAATAACAAAAACTGAAAACCACGATGCTTACCATGATTGGAATAATTGTTATATAAGATACCCGTGAGAGGGGAATGTGATGGTATGAAGCGTGAATTAAACGTGATTTCAAGAAGAAGCCAAAGTTGAATTTATCAGCGTGTTGCATGAAAATCAACCAGCACGTAATCATTGCAGATGGAATGATTATCCAAAGATCTTTAACGATTTTTTGAATATTTTTAAAGTATAAATAACCGAATATAACAAAGAATGCCACGATGAGAGCAACATCAAAGTCCCATGGTGTGTATTTCCAGTTTAAGAAATGAATGTGCTTATAGCTTGTTCCGATAATTAAGGAAATAAAACCAGCAATAATCAAATATTCCCGGTTTTTAATGTATGTAATTAGGAAAGTAACGAATACCAAAGCAAGTAGGTATACGTTAATGTACCAAAAAACACTAGTGTAATGATTTAATACTCGCCCACCATATACAAGACGGACAAAGTAAAACATCGTATATTTCCAACTTTCGTTTCTGAAGAAATGAGAGGCAATTACCAAAATCGTTCCACAGAAGAAGTAGGAAATAAGCAGTGGGAATACCCGTTTCTTGAAAAATGTCAGCCACTGGCCAGGTTTAACGGGCCTTAAGAAGAAACCACCCATTATGAAGAAGATTGGCATATGCCACCAGTATAGAAAATGATATAACGTACCATGAACAGTAAGGGAGTGTCCTAGGACAACCGCCATAATTCCGATTGCTTTGGCCACGTCCACCCATTCGATCCGTTTTTTACTCAATTTATTCACCCCAAGATTTTTTATATTGCTAAAATAACCAATAATAACATTCTAGTGCATTTATTAATTTTAATACAATACTTTTTCTTTACAGTCAGATTAAACTTTTTTTGATAAAGTTTTGTAAAGACCTTAAAATGAAAGATTGATATTAATTTGATTCTTGATAAAATAGTACGAGTGTACTATATCGATGAAAGTGGGACGTTGTGATGAATGAGATTGATAATTCGCAAGGGGATGCCTCTAGGGATAAAATGCTATCCGGTTCTGCATGGATGACTGCAGGAAGTATTTTCTCTAGAATTTTAGGAGCAATTTATATTATTCCTTGGCGCCAATGGTTTGGCGATTATTTCTACCGTGGAAATGCACTTTATGGGTTTGGATATAATATTTACAGTTTTGTCCTGATTGTAGCGATTGCGGGTATCCCTTCTGCAATTGCTAAACAAGTTTCCCATTATAATGCCATGAATGAGTACGGGGTTGGGATTAGAATTTATAAACGCGGATTGGTTTTATCAGCTGCGTTAGGGATAATTTCCGCCTCAATTCTGTATTTTGGAGCGCCGTTGTTGGATGGGGGCAACGCTAACGTAATTCCCGTTTTGCACTCCCTTGCTTGGGCGGTGTTGATTATTCCAACCATGAGTTTGACCCGTGGATATTTCCAGGGGTATCAAGAGATGGCACCATCAGCAATTTCTCAATTTGTTGAACAATTAGCAAGAGTTATTTATATGTTGGCAACTGCCTACATAATTATGGAAGTTCTTCACGGTAACTGGGTAACTGCTGTTTCACAATCAACATTTGCTGCGTTTATTGGAGCGGCATTTGGAACATTAACTCTAGGCTTTTATTACTTTAAACGCCGCGCCCATTTCAGAGGTTTGGTTGCTAACAGTAATAATCAAATTCGGGTTGAGCCCAAGCAATTATATCAAGAGATAATTGCTCAATCCGTTCCGTTTATCATCTTGGGTGCCGGAATTACAATTTTTCAGTTGATTGATCAGTATACTTTTTTCCCAATTATGAGAAATATTTCTGGCTTTTCTGAAACAGAGATCAGCGATTTGTTCGCAATGTTTGCGGCCAACTCAAACAAACTGATAATGATTTCAATCTCTTTGGCTTCAGCATTGGCAGTGACTGCAGTACCACTTTTGTCAGAGGCACTAACCAATGGGAATAAAACTCAAATCAAATCTCAGAATACAAATGTGTTATCAATGTTTATGTTCACAATGATTCCTGCTGCTTTAGGAATGGCTGCGATTGCGGGGCCGCTTAACCGTGCTTTTTACGGAGCTCAGTATCGATCTTTAGCAGCCAATGTTTTAACGGTCTCATCAATCGTTTCTATTTTAATGGGCTTGTTTGTTGTCACGTCTGCTGTAATGCAGGGACTGTCAGAGAACAAACGAGCAGTTAAGTACTTCTTCATTGGAACTGCTGTTAAATTAATTGTTCAGTGGCCTCTGATTCACTTCTTAGGTGTTTTTGGACCGCTAATTTCAACTGCGATTGGATTATTGGTTGCTAACTATCTCATTTTAAGATACTTAAAAGGTCACTTTGGGTATGATACTAAAGCACTTAACGCTACTTTTGTACACGTAGGTGTCGGCTCGCTCTTGATGTATGTGGTTGCTGTAATCATGGTGTATATTGGCAATATGTTGATTTCAATTTTTGCCAATCCTTATGGCACGATTGCAAGTGCAATTGTGGCCGTTATTTCAGCAGTAGTCGGTGGATTCATTTACTTGTATATTACATTGAAAACCCGAACTGCGGATGTGATTCTTGGGGCACGTAGCGATAGTTTGAGAGCTAAATTAAGAATAAGGTAGTCAAAAGGCCATGATGCAGTGCATCATGGCCTTTTATTAATGCTCATTTTTTTTCATAAACTCTGGAATTGCTTGAGAAATTTGGTGTGGCAGCACTACGTACTGTGTTTTAGCTAGTTGTTCGGCAATGGCACTGTGTGTGTACACTGCCGCTTTAACAACATCAGCCTGATTACCAAACTGACAAATAAAACCACCGACTAATCCAGCGAGGGTGTCACCCATACCACCTGTGGCTTGGGCGGGAGTGCCTACTGTGTTTTCAGCAACTTCCTGGTGAGGGCTACAAACCTCTGTGCGACTTGATTTAACGACTGCGATTACGTTAAGCCGTTCAGCAGCAGCTTGGTTCAACTCTGGGGACTGATTCTTGATCTCTATGCCAGAAACCCGTTGCCATTCCATTTGGTGAGGGGTCAACACGTTAGTCGAATTGGTTGGAAGTGATAATTTTTGTTCAGCCACAATGGTTAACGCTGAACCATCAATCACTAAAGTTTGACCAGTTTTTACTTGGTTGAATAATTCCTTTAGAACTGAAACGCTGCGGGGCTCGGTGCCTAAGCCAGGTCCAATTACGACTACGTTTGCTTGGCTTACAAGTTTCATAACGGCATCTAAATCATCAATGTCTTGGAACATTGCTTCTGGAGTGTGACTATGTAGACTACTTTGGTTACTCTTGTCAGTAACTGCAGTTACCAATCCGGCTCCAGAATAAACTGCAGCCATTGTTGCCATCATAATTGCCCCACCAAAGTTCTGATTTCCACCAATCAAAACGATTCGTCCAAAGGTTCCCTTGTAACTATTTGCTGGTCTTTTTTTTATTATCTTTAGAATATCATTTGTAATTTTTTGCATAGGCTTGCCTCCTATGTAAAGTATAGCATTTACCAGTTACATAGATTAAACGATGCCATGATGATATGATAGAATATTATAAAAGATGATAGAAAGAGAGATTTAACATGACAATTGATTGGAAGTCATTAGCAAACAACTATCAAGAAGATTACTTAGCTGACTTAAGTGAATTGATTAGCATCGCTAGTGTCCGCGATGATGATAACGCTACAGATGAATACCCACTTGGTGAAGGCCCAACCAAGGCAATGGAGAAATTTTTGTCATTTGGTGAAAGGGATGGATTCAAAACAGTTAAACTGGATAACACTGTTGGCTATATCGAATACGGTGAGGGTGATAAGACACTTGCCATCCAATCTCACGCGGACGTTATGCCAGCTGGGGACGGTTGGAAAACTGAGCCGTTCGAAATGACCATTATTGATGGTTTGGCATACGGTCGGGGAACCTCCGATGATAAGGGACCCGGATTGGCAGCCTATTACGGTCTCTGGATGTTAAAGGACCAGGGTGTTACCCCTAAGCTGAAGATTCGCTTGATTATCGGGACTGATGAAGAAAGTGACTGGACAGGGATGAAGCATTACTTTGATGTTGAACCCCAACCAACATTTGGTTTTTCACCAGATGCTGAATTTCCACTGATTAACGGTGAAAAGGGAAACGCTACTTACGAAATCAAATTTGGTAGCAAAAATGGTGAAGAATTCCGTTTGAAGAATTTCGATTCTGGTTTGAGAACTAACATGGTTCCAGGAAAAGCGGAAGCGCTGGTTGAAACGGATGACAATCAAAAATTTGTGGATGCGTTCACAGATTACCTAGATAAGAATCCGGTCGCGGGTGACGTTAAAGCTATTGGTGATGGTGTTTCCGTCCACGTTACAGGTAAGCAGGCCCACGCGATGGAGCCTAATAACGGAATTAATGCCGGGACCTACTTGGCTAACTTCCTAAGCCAGTTTAGTTTTAGTGGGGATGCCGAAAAATTCTTGAAACTAGCAGGGGTGACTTTGCATGATGATTCTCGAGCTCACAACATTGCAGCCAACTATACGGATGATGTAATGGGTGACTTGACCATGAATGTCGGTATTCTTAAGTTTAGTGAGACCGATGGTGGTTTAATTAATACTAATTTTAGATATCCTAAAGGTAGTTCAGATGAGATTATCTTGAATAATCTCAAAAAAGTTGCTGACGATGTAGATGAACTTTCACACATGGTACCGCACTATGTAGCCAAGGATGACCCAATTGTCTCGACGTTGCTAGGAGTTTACGAACGGCAAACCGGTGAGACTAACGTTGAACCAGAAGTTGTTGGTGGTGGAACTTATGCTCGCCTTATGGATCGTGGAGTTGCTTTTGGAGCACTCTTCCCAGGGACAGAAGATACCATGCATCAAGCAAATGAATTTCAGCCCGTTAGCGACCTGATCAAAGCCATGGCTATTTATGGTGAATCAATCTACGAACTTTCTCAAGAGGGCTAGAATCGGGGTGGAAAATGTTCGATTTTAATTATTCAAATGTAGTTGTTGGAGTTGATGGTTCCAAAGCATCCGATAGGGCGTTTAAAAAGGCCATGATTATTGCTGAACATAATCAAGCCCGCTTGGCAGTGATTGCAGTGATCAATGATCGAGATGTGCTTGGAGTTAATAAAGGGGCATCGATTGGTTTTGGTGCAGTCAACCCAACTGCCGTTGAAAATCTTAAAGTTCAAATTCAGTCAATGGTTAGTAACTATGTTGAAATTGCAAAAGACCGCGGCTTAAATGCTGTAGGGGCAATTGATTATGGAGATCCTCGCGAAATATTGACTTCCACAGCCTTGTCTGATTACCATGCAGACGCTTTAGTTGTAGGAGCAACTGGTGCCGGAATTGTCAGTCGATTGACAATGGGATCAACGGCTGCTTACGTTGTTACTCATTCACCCGTTGATGTTTTTGTGGTCCGAACCGATCAAAAATTATAAAAGTATTTAACTGATTTTCAAAGTTAATATAAAACAGTCGTGCTATTTCTTAAATAGAAATTGCACGACTGTTTTTATGTGTAAATATTTAAGCAATTTGAGCTTACATTGCTTGTTCTTCTGCTGGCTTTCTAATCTCAGCCAGTTTTTCATCAATTTGACCCAATACAATATCAATATTTCCAGGAATCGATAAATCGTATTTTTGCAAGTCAATTTTCATCTTTGGGCTGACGTCATATTCGTCAAACCATTTTTTGTACGCAGTCCACATCTTGAAATAATACTTTTCAAGGTCTGGATTGTCGTCAAATTGCTCATAGTCCCGACCACGTTTTTTGATTCTGTACTTGATAGTATCAAAATCACTATCTGCGTACACTAGTAGGTCTGGTGCTTTTTTGGGCATTTGCTTTAGCTCGTTCATCATGTTGTCGAGCAGAGTAAGGTAAACAGACAGTTCTGTGTCCGTAATGTTACCTTCAGCGTTATTCTCTTTTGTAAACAAAGCATCTTCATAGATGGAACGATCAAGAACGTTGTTGTCATCGCTTAGTGCTTGTTTGATCATTGAGAAACGCTTGTTGAGGAAGTAAATTTGCAACAGAAAACCGTATTGTTTCTGATCTGAATAGTAAAGTGGGAGAACCGGGTTGTCACCAACTGGTTCAAAAAATGCTTTAGTACCCAGATGCTCTGCAATTTTCCCCGTAAGTGTCGTCTTACCGACACCAATCATTCCTGCTGTGATTATCACCATATTAGCCCCTCTTTTTTCATAATTACAATATATAGTGTACCATAAATTTCCGACCACAATATATCCAATTGTGCTGAATTCAGAATTAGGAAAAACTGATAGAAGTAGTGTACAATAAATGTATTGGATTACTAAATTGGAGGGGATTGTATTGTATAAAGGTGTAGTATTTTTTGATTTGGATGGAACGTTGTTTGATGATGACAAAAATGTCTCTCAACAGAACATTGATGCGATTCAAGAATTGAAGCGTAATGATATTTTGCCAATTATTTCTACTGGTAGAAATATTTTTGAAATTGATTACGTGCTAAACGCAACCAAAATCGATTCAATCGTTAGTGCCAATGGGAGCTTTGTTCAGTATGAAGGTAAGAAGCTAGATGCTGAAATAGTTCCAAGAGAAGTGATTGAAGACTTACTTGAATTTGCAAGACGCCAGGGGGATGTCGTGGCGTTCTACAATGACCGTGAGTTCGCACTGACAGCGGATAATGATTTAACAGTTGAGAATTATAAGTTGCTACGATTGGAAACTCAGGTAGATCCAAAGTGGTACTTAAAACATGATGTCAACTTCATGTGTGTTTTCAATTATGATAAGGACAAACGCTATCAAGATAAATTTGAAGGCGAACTATCATTAGTTAGAAATAATCCACGTTGTATGGATACAATGAACTGGGGTGTTTCCAAACAAACTGGGATTCAGACTTTGATGGAAAAAGCTGGTTTGCAAGGAGTTCCGTCGTATGCGTTTGGTGATCAGTTAAATGATCTTCAGATGTTTGCTGAAGTTGATCACCCAGTTTCAATGGGGAACGGCCATGAAAAGGCTAAGGCAGCTGCTGAATATATTACTGACACTAATATGGATGGCGGGATTGTTAAGGGCTTACGCCACTATGGATTGATTAAATAAATAAGCTTAAAACAAAAAGCCACTAAGCGATTTCGCTTAGTGGCTTTTTGAATACTCTTAATCCATTTGGTTCTTAATATTTGCTAGTGTCATTTCACTAGTATCATTAAACTTCACGTCAGCTGCACTTAAAACTTGTGGGTCACCAATTCCGATTGATGTTTCGTTGGCGGCGTTGATTGATTCAACTCCAGCAGCTGCATCCTCAACACCGATACATTGTTCTGGGTTAAGGTTGATTAGTTCAGCGCCTTTTAAGTAGATCTCAGGGTCTGGTTTACCCTTTGAAAGACTCTTTGGATCAACAATCTCTGGGAAGTAATCAGCTAATTGTAACTTACTTAGCACTTTGGGGGCGTTCTTTGAAGCAGATGCCAATGAGATCAAGTAGCCATTTGATTTTAAATCATCAAGAAATTCTTTGATGCCAGGTAGAATGTTATCTGGTGTCATTTGGTCAACTAATTTCAAGTAGTTAGTGTTCTTTTCGGTAGCTAGGTCGACCTTTTCGTCATCAGTGTACTTGTCACTAACGTTACCAGCCTTAAGAATCATTTCTAAGGAATCCATGCGACTGATTCCCTTGAGGCCGTCTTCCAGCTCCTTAGACCAAGGTGCACCGACTTTGTCAGCAACTTGATGCCATGCTTGACTGTGGAATACGGAAGTATCAGTAATTACACCATCTAAATCAAATACAAATCCTTTAATATCACTAAATTTTGCCATTATAAATCTCTCCTATTAACGGTAATTAATTTTTTGAGCCTTATTCTTGGTTAATGAATAGTTTTTACCTTTGACTGAAACATTAGTATCTGCATCCGCCTTAACTTCTACATTATTGTGATCAATGGTAAACGTGTATGTGACCCCTTGGAAGAGGTGTTTGAATGACAACTTTGTCCAAAGCTTTGGTAGGTGAGGGTTTATTGAAATGTTTTCACCATCGGTTGAGACACCACCATAGTTACGAGTTTCAATTTGCAAGGTAGCTCCCATAACTCCCAAGTGGATTCCTTCCGCCGTGGTTCCTCCTTGAATATCGTAATAATCAGAGAAGAGGGCGGTAGAGAATAGTTGCCATGATTGATCCATGTTACCGTCTAATTCGTCAAGGACTGAATAAACGATTCTTGAAAGGGTTGAACCGTGAGTAGTTCTATCAAGGTAGTATCGCAAATTCTTTGTGAAGTAATTGTCTGGTAATTGATAACCAAGCTGGTTGATTACACGTTCGATTTCGCTTGCGGGTAATTCGTAGTAAGCCATCAAGGTATCTGCTTGTTTAGCAACTTGGTATGCATCTGGAGATTTACCTTCACCCTTTAATAGACGGTCGATTCTAGAAATATCACCGTATTTCTTGCGGTATGACTCAAAGTTTAGTTTTGAAAGCTTGAAGTATCCTTCAAATTGACCGATAATTCCTTCTTCGCTGATGTCTAGGCGAAGTTTATGAGCAATATCATTCATTTTGGCTTGATCAGCATCAGAGAAGTCTGCCTTGGCAAAGATTGGTTTAACGGTGTCTTCATGGTTATTGATAAGATCGTTAACTTTTTCAAATAACCAAGAAACCATGATGTTAGTGTATGCGTTATTGGTTAATCCACGCTCATCAGAGTTAGGGTACTCCTCATGAAATTCATCTGGTCCCATGACTTCTTTAATATCATAACGGTCGGCAGTTTTGTTATAACTGGCCATACTGATCCAGAATTTGGTGATTGAAAGGAGCATCTCCAATCCATAGTCCTTCATAAATTTCAAGTCACCGGAAATATGAACGTAAGTGATTACGTCGTAGGCTACTGAAATTGAAACGTGACGTTGAAGGCGGCTATTATCTGGATCCCACTTACCGCTAACTGGGTTCAAATGAACAAACTGTGACTGTTCATCACCATACATCCCTGATTGCCAAGGATACATTGCTCCATCCTTGTCCTCGCTCTTTGCGTAATCTCTGGCAGGATTCAGGCGGTTGTATCGATACATTAGGCATTGACGGGCAATCTTTGGGAAATGAAGTGCATAGAATGGCAAGTCAAAGGTGACGTCCCAAAAAATATGTCCCCGATAAGCTTCACCGTGAAGTCCACGAGCACCGGTTGATGCATCCAAATCTCCAGTTGCAAGTGCTGAGCCTGATACCATTAAGTGAAAAATGTTGACCCGAGTCAACCGTTGAGAGGTGATATCGTGTTCAATTTGGATGTCTGAAGTGTGCCAAACGTGATCGTAGAACTTCTGACTGTCCTTTAAAGTGTCGGCGAAAGATGAAGCATCCAGATCCTTACGAGCCTTTACGTCTAATTCATCATCTGGTTGTTCACTAGTAAAGACAGAGATGTTTTTCTCAAATGTATAAGTTTTATTTGGATCAACATCCAAATTTAATGTTTGACTAATAACTTGGTTTTCAGTTGCAGTATCAATGATGCTCTTTGTGTCGCAGTCGATACTTGTCAGCTTAGAATTGATGACAAACTCAACCTTTGAGGTCTTCGTGCGACCACGCATTGAAATTTGATCATCATGCGCTGACATTCCGACAATGTCCAAGTGTTGTTGATTGAAGTCGTTGTATCGCTCAACATTGCGGTTTTGAACACTACCGTCAATCTTTGTATATATTTGAAGGCTACCAGAAAAGTTGATTGGTTTAACTTCATACTTTATTGCAAAGCGATGGTAGTTAGTCATGTTGGCAACTTTTTGAGCACGGATTTCAAGCACGTGACCAGTCGACAGTTGAACGTGAAGTGTAGTCGTAAGGACCCCAGTCTTCAAATCGAGGCTTCGGTAGATATCCTGAATATCCTCAGGCTTGATTTTAAAGGGTTCCTGTTGGTCAACGCCAAATGTAATGAATTGGCTATTAGGTAGATTAACTAAATCTTCATTGATGACATCGTGATCATTTATCTTAGTTGTTAACTGGTTAAAGAAGCCAGCGATGTACATTCCAGGATAATTGTCTTGATCTGCATTGGATTCGACGAATGCTCCCCGCAGCCCGAAGTAACCATTTCCGATTGTCAACATTGCTTCTTGACCATAATTTCTCTTACCGCTGTATTCACCGTAATAATCAAGGTGCCATTTAAGATACTCTGACTTATCCTTAACGGCTTTTTCTAGGCCGATTTCGTTTACAGTCTGCATGTTTACGACTGGCACGTTAAGCATGTTCGTAATTGCTAAACCGATATCAATTTTTTGATGGTTGATTCCGATGATCGTGTCAGAAAAATCATAGTTCAATGAATTCTCGATAATTCCTGCGTCAATGGGTAACCCTGTTAATGCGGATTTAATACTTTCCAAGTTCTCACCAATGGAGAGTTCTGGATTGTATGTAATGATGAATTTTCTGAAGGGTGGCTGATTCGAATTCTCTGAGTAGTTGATTTCGAGCACACCTTCGCGTGCTTTTATGGCGAATGTTCTCATTTATTTTCCCCCTTAAAAATTGTTTGTTACATTTTTATCTTAGTTCAAACCCTGTTAAAACTCAATTTACAGCGCCTTTTATTAGCGTATAAAAAAAGCACCGCAAAAAAGCGGCGCTAATTAATTAATTTTGGTATCGTCTTGATTATCTTTTTTTAATAGGTCTCTAATTTCTGACAACAGCACAACTTGTTGGTCAGGACCAGCAGATGAGTCTTGTTTGTTCTTTGTTAACTTGTTGATCAGCTTGATTAACAAGAATACAACAAACGCCACAATAACAAAGTTGATTAACGAGTTGATAAATGCCCCGTACTTGAATGTTGCATCCCCAACCTTGAAAGTTAGGCTTGATAAATCAAGTTTACCAACGAAGATTCCAATTAATGGATTGATCAAATTGTTGTTTAACGAAGTGACAATGGCAGTAAAAGCACCACCAATAATGACACCAACAGCCATATCAACAACGTTTCCCCGTGTGATAAAGTCTTTAAATTCTTTAAACATTACTAACATTCACTTCCCTTCGAACCTTTATTAACTATCATTATACATATTGGCCGTAGGGTTAGACAACTTTTGGGGGTATAAAATTCCTAAAATCGTGTGATAGAATTAATTAACTAAGATAATGGGCAGGATAATTCATGAGAAACATATATTTGGTAGCATCAATCATCGTCACAATGTTTTTAATTGCATACTTGGTGGCGCTACTGGTAGTGGTTGGCGGTAACGCTGGAAAGTTTATTTTGTTTACGGTTATTGGCGTAATTGTCTACCAGTTAATTTTCACACCACTAGTTGTGTTGTACCAACGTAGTAAAAAAGATGATTGATCAAGGAGTAAAAATGAGATTTAGAGTAAAAAAGTTGAATTGGGTTCACTTACTAATTTTGGGAATTGTGTTTTCGGGAATCATTAATTTTGTGCATACGGATAAAGTGGCGGCAAAGAAAGTCTCGACCGAAACTATTAGTGTAGTTTTAAAGCCACACAATCAAAGTGAATTGACGAAGTTTATCTATTCGACAAGCAACCCTAACTCCAAGAATTATCACAAGTACATAAGCTCATCACAGTTCGCTGACCGGTATGGCGCCCGAACGAAGACAATTAAACTGGTCAAGGCTTACTTTAAAAAGTACCACTTAAAAACCAAGGTAAATCGGGGGAATTTAGTTATTTCGGTAACCGGAACTCGTCGCCAGTTGGAAAATGCATTTCACGTTTGGTTTACTAAGTCATCCTGGAATGGAAGCAGTTATCGTAAAGTAGTTGGAACACCCAGAATCTCAAAAAAACTTTCCAGGGAGGTAATGGCAGTTTCTGGACTTTCAAAGTATTATGCGGTCAACGCCCGCCATACTCAACTTCAGCCGACATCCTATGAAACTCGTGCACAAAGTGACCAGTCAAGTGACGGCCATACTCCAAGTAAGTTTATTAATCGCTACGGAATTCGTTCGTTGTACGCTGGAGGTAACTCTGGTCGCAGCAAAACAATTGGTATCATTTCGTTTGCAAACTACCATTATGCGGATGCCTATCATTTTTGGAATAAAATGGGAATTAAAGCTAAGGCAAATCGTCTAAGTGTTAATCGAACTAAGGGTACTAGTGGCAATTGGGCTAATGCCGAAGAAACCACTATGGACGTTGAACAAGCTGGAGCAATCGCACCTGATGCCAATATTCGTAGCTATATCAGTCAGCCGGATGTTACAGGGATGATTACATCAGTTACCAACGCACTGGCCGAAAACCGTGCTGATGTTTTATCAATTAGTTGGGGTCAAAGTGAAGTTAAATTAGCCCAGGAAATTAAATTAGGGATTACTCCTAAAAGATTTAACCAAGTGATGAACTTGTTATTTGAGCAAGCTGCAGCACAGGGGATTACTGTAACGACTGCTAGTGGTGATAATGGGGCTTACGATGGAATCCTTGAGGGTAACCGCCAAGGACTAGCAGTTGATTCACCGGCTAGTTCACCATACGTAGTAGCCGTTGGCGGGACTACGCTACCAAATTCGTACTTGGTGAACCATAAAAAAGTTGTTGTTCAAGCTGAACGTGCGTGGGGAACCGACTTTTTGTATCCTAATTACAGTCATCAACAGTATTATTCTCAATCAGAAAAGCTTGCTAACTACTTTACTGGTGGAGGTGGCGGGTTTAGCAAAATCAATGGAACGCCAAAGTACCAGCAAGGTGTAAGTGGAGTTAATACTTTTTCTGCAATAAAAATGTGGTCTTTTGCTAACAACAAGGTGACGAGAATAGGTGACCAACGGTTAGCAGGTAAGAGTCATGGTAGAAATTTACCTGACGTGTCAGCAAATGCTGATCCAGCAACTGGTTACAGCATGTATGTATCCGGATCTAAAGACGGATCTGATGGCTCTTGGTATGTGGTTGGTGGAACGAGTTTGGTTGCTCCACAAATGGCCGCCAGTCTTGTCTTAACAGGAGATGAAGTTGGTGGTAGGCTTGGCTTCATCAACCCAACTCTTTACCGCGTGGCGCAAAAAGCAAATTCGCCGTTCAAAGTTTTAGATAGTGCAAAGAACAATAATAATCTTTATTACACTGGCCAACCGGGAAAGTTGTACAACCAAGCTACAGGTTTGGGAACCGTTAATTTTGGTAGGTTAGCTGATGTAATAAAATCAAACTATTAGTGGAGGTAAACATGAACTCAAATGAGCACAAGCTCCAGGCCGGAGATTACTTCGAAAGAATTGGGATTTTTATATTACTAGTGGTGTTGGTGCTATTCGTGCAAATTCCGCTTGGGTTAATTGCTAAAGCACCTAAAGTCGATGCTTTAGCAATCGGTACAGGAATCGTCTATTTAGTTTTATTTATCGGATTCATTGGCTTAGCATACTATTTTTACCAACGGTACGGCCAAGTTAAACTAAAATCGTTGAGGTGGAACGACGTTAAGTTGATTTTGCTTGGATTTGTTGTAATGATGGTAATCGAAATTGGGCTAGGAATTCTCAACCAAAAAGTTTACGGTGTCCAACAGACATCTAATAACCAGTTGGTGGGTGAACTTTTGGGTTCCAACAAGCTATCGTTGATTTTGCTGTCAATCTCGTCGGTATTTTTATCACCAATCTTGGAAGAACTTGTCTTTCGGGGATTCGTGATTAGTGCCTTTTTTAAACAAAGCGCAAGGGTGTTGCCCGTAATTGTGAGTGCAGTTTTATTTGCAATTCCCCATATGGAGGATACTAACGTAATTAGCTTTTTAACTTATGCTTCAATGGGGGCTGTTTTGGCTTATGTTTATAACAGTACCAAAAATATTAAGGTATCAATCGGACTGCATTTTTTAAACAACCTGTACGCAATGGCGGGAATGTTGTTTTTAATGTTTGGTAATCATTAACATCGAACGTGTTGGCTATTGTAGCTAGCCGTTCGTTTTTTTGTTTGACTAGAAACATTGATTCGGGCAGTATTTAGTTAATACATAACAAAAACTAGGATGGTGACAACATGGGGTTATCAAAGAATTTATTTAATGATTTATCGGCTGGAAATAAGGGTCAACGGAATTTAATTACTGACGTCCCCGGTGTAAAAGTGGGCCAAGTGACAGTTGATGATGGGAAAGTTCACTCTGGAGTAACTGCAATTATTCCCGTAACGGGGAACCTTTTTCGAGAAAAGCTCCCCGCTGGAACTTGTGTCCTCAATGGTTTTGGAAAGAGTGTTGGCCTAGTACAAATCGACGAATTGGGGACGTTAGAGACCCCAATCGTTTTGACAAATACATTTGCAGTTGGAACAGCTGTAAACTCACTGACCCGAAGAATGTTAGCAGAAAACCCAGAAATTGGCGACAGCACTAGTACCGTTAATCCGGTGGTAGCGGAATGTAATGATGGCGATGTTTCTGATATTCGGGCCATGCGCCTTACTGAATCTGACGTTGAGCAAGCATTTGCCAATGTTGGCGAAGAGTTTGAAGAAGGTGCAGTTGGTGCAGGTCGAGGGATGATGTGTTACGACTTGAAGGGCGGGATTGGTTCATCATCACGAATTGTTGAAGTTGATGAAGAGCACTCTTATACAGTTGGAACATTAACTATGACTAATTACGGATATCTTCAAGATTTTATCGTCAATGGATTGCCAATTGGTAAGCCGCTTTCTGAAATGATAAAAGCGGATAAAGAAAAAGAAGAAAAGGGATCAATCATTACCATCATTGCCACTGATGCCCCGCTTAATTCTCGCCAACTGAAACGGCTAGCCAAACGGGCAACTGTGGGGATCAATCGTTCAGGAGGATATATCGGTAACGGTAGTGGGGAAATTGTATTTGCTTTTTCAACTCAAAATAGAGTTAGTCACTTTGCCAAAAGCGACCTCGATACCGTAACCCGTTTTAATGACAATCACATCGACAAGTTCTTCAGAGCAGTGGCTGCTAGTGTTGATGAGTCAATTTTAAGTTCGATGGTTCACGCTGAATCAGTTGTGGATCGTAAGGGAAGAAATCGCTTAGGCTTAGTCGATGCTTGTCATAAACTGTCAGCCGAACAGCCAGAGTATGCGGAAATGGTAAAAGACGCACTTGATCTATTGGGGGTAGAGTAATGGTTGAATTATTGAATGCTCCTAACATTGATCAATATGCATGGGGAGCAATCAACGGTTGTGAAGCTGCTAGCTTATTAGAGGGATTACACTGTCTTGGTAAACTAACTAACGTAAATTATGGCGAGTTTTTAAAACAAATGCCAATTGATGAAGGTGGTAATCCAAATTATGGGTTTGGCGGTTCACCCTATAAAAATCAGGCTGGTAAGTTTGAGGCGATATTTGTTAAACCCTTAGCGGATTGGGCTGCTAACTACACCACGTACGAAGATTTAAGTGATTCTGGTGTTGAACCGATTTACCAATCCGTTGAGGCCGGTAATCCTGTGGTGACTTATGTCACGGTTCACTTTGAAAAGCCGGAAATTGAAACTTACCCGTTTGGTGACGTTGCTATTAATAACCATGCGGTTTTGGTGGATGGGGTGAATGCAACTCAAGTGCACCTTAGTGACCCGATTGATGGCAAATACTATCTTGATAAAAGTAAATTTGAAAAAATTTATTTATCCAGAAATATGGCCTTGGCTTTACTAAAATGAAAAACAAATTAAAAACAGAATGCAACTCTCTAATATTTATGCTAAATTAGAATGTAATACAGGTTATTAATTTAAATTTGGGGAGTGAAGTTTTATGGGTTTATCTCATAGAGTGACAATGGCATCAGTTTTCGCAACGGTGTCTTTAATTTTAGTTGGCTGTGGTAATTCTGCTACCAGCTCAAAGAAGCAGTCAATCACGACATCAACTGATACCGAGTTGTCGACGATTGATTTGTCAAAAACCACGTCAATTTCAGCATTTAACGTTTTGAATAACGTTGATGAAGGGCTATTTAGACTTGGTAAGAACAGTGAAGTTCAACCTGGAATTGCCACTGATAGTAAAGTGTCAAATGATGGTAAGACTTACACGTTCAATCTTAGAAAGAATGCTAAGTGGAGTAACGGTGATCCGGTTACTGCTCAGGACTTTGTATATTCCTGGCGCAGAACTCTTGACCCTAAAACTGCTTCTCAATACGGATATTTATTCTCAGGAATTAAGAACGCCGATAAGATTCAAAACAAAAAAGCCGCTCCTTCAACTCTCGGGGTTAAAGCTGAAGGCAAGTATAAGTTAGTGGTTAATTTGGAACAAAAAATTCCTTACTTCAAGTTGCTATTAGGATTCCCTGTATTTTTCCCACAAGATTCTAAAGCCGTTGCTAAGTATGTTAGCAAGTATGGAACTACCGCTAAGACTATGGTTTATAACGGACCGTTTACTCTTAGTGGTTGGAATGGTACTAATTTAAGTTGGACACTCAAAAAGAATAAAGATTACTGGGACAAAGGCAAGGTCAAGTTAAACAGCATTAAGTTTAACGTAGTCAAAGATCCATCTACTGGCCTAAATCTTTATAACCAAAAGAAGCTTGATATGGCTCAACTTTCTGCTACTCAAGCAAAACAAATGGGTAACAAGCCAAACATGGTTTCTAGAAAGCAATCATCATCGTACTATATTGCCTTTAACCAAAAGATTAAGGCATTTAAGAACAAGAAAATCAGACAAGCTATTTCAATGGCAATCAATCGCGACACTTTAGCTAACAAAGTTGTCGGTGGTGGTGCTGTAGAAACTGATAGTTTTGTTTCAAAGGGACTAGCTGTTTCACCTAAATCAAAGACCGACTTTACTAAAGATGTAACTGCGCCAGCTTCAATGAAATATAATCAGGCAGAAGCTCGGAAACTATTTAAACAAGGTATGAAAGAAGTTGGCAAAAAACAACTTAAATTTACTTTGTTAAACGTGGATACTTACGATCAGAAGCAACTTAGTGAGTACTTGCAAAGTGCAATTGAAAAAACATTGCCACAGGTCAAGGTTTCTTTGAATAACATTCCTGGCCAAACCGTCCTTAGTCGTCAAGCTGACCAAGATTTCCAAGTAACTGTTGCTAATTGGTTTGCTGACTTCTCAGACCCCGTAACCTTCTTGAACATTTTGACCTCAAAGAACCCAAGTAATATTTCTAAGTGGTCAAATAAGCAATACGATTCATTGATTGATAAAACCAATGGCGTCGATGGTAGTAAACCAGAAGCCCGTTGGCAAGACATGGTCGATGCCCAAAACTTGGCACTCAAAGAACAAGCAATTGTGCCGCTTTATCAATCAGGTGAAAAATGGCTAATCAATAGTAACATCAAGGGTATTGTGTACAATACTGCCGGTGCTAACTACAACTACAAAGAAGCTTACGTTAAATAGGAGGCCGTTTTGAGTTTAGTGATTGAAAGTATAACTACTCAGGTCGTTGACGTTCCACTAAAGCGCCCATTTGTAACTGCTCTAAGAAAGGTCACTACTGCGGAAACTGTCATTTTAAAGATGAGGGATTCTCAAGGTAGAGTTGGTCACGGAGAGGCTGCACCTAATGCGGTAGTGAGTGGTGATACGACTAAAAGCATTGTGAGCGCGATTGAAGATGTGATTGCCCCAAAAATTATTGGCATGTCTTTAGATCAACCCGATGTAATCAAGTCCGCCATAGATGATTCAATGATTCATAATTCTAGTCCCAAAGCTGCTGTGAATATCGCCCTGAATGATTTGATTGCTCAGAGGTATCAGGTGCCTTTGTATGTGTTGCTAGGTGGTTCAGATAATGAAGTAATTACTGACTACACTGTTAGTGTTGGTGATACCAATGATATGATTAATCAGGCAAAACAGTTGGTTGAAGATGGATTTGACACATTAAAACTCAAAGTTGGTGCTGATAGCGAAAAAGCGGATTTTGATAAAGTTGCCGCCATCAGAAATGCTGTGGGGAGCAAAGTTAAAATCCGGCTAGATGCTAATCAGGGGTGGCACCCCAAACAGGCAGTTGCTGCTATTCACAGAATGGAACGGGCAGGTCTCGACATTGAGTTGGTAGAGCAACCGGTTAGGGCAAATGATTTTGCCGGGATGAAATTCGTTACCCAAAACGTTGACACCCTAATATTGGCTGATGAAAGTATTTTCTCAGTTGAAGATGCTTTGAGATTAATTCAGATGCACGGTTGTGACTTGATCAATCTTAAACTGATGAAGGCCGGTGGAATCGATAACGCACTAAAAATCAATACGCTTGCCGAAGCAGCAGGAATTAAATGTATGGTAGGTAGTATGATTGAGTCGTCAGTTTCGGTCGCCGCTGCCGCTCATCTTGCAGCTGCAAAGGAAAACATTCAGTATGTTGACTTGGATGCTGCACTGATGTTTTCTGAAAACCCGGTTTCTGGTGGTTACGTTAATGATGAAAATCGGATCGAATTATTAAATAAGCCAGGACTAGGATTTTAGTTTTATAGGAAAAGGCGGAGTATGGTTTATCCATGCTCCGTTTTTTGTGACAGTATTCGGTAGTTAATTACTTATAATTAGCAAAAACGTGTTAATATATTGGAAGAAAAGGAGGGGTGGCAGATTGAAAACTATGAGAATTAACGTGCCTGTGGCAACAATCTGGACATCAAAGACATCTTTTAGACCGGTAGATGAACCCGCATTGAAGGGGGATACTAAAACCTGGGCTGAACAGATGTCCGATGAGGAAACAATCGATTTAGGAGATAGTGATCGAGTTGTCACCCAAGCGTTATTCAACGATGAGGTTATTGTTGATAGAGAAGAGGGTGACTGGTCTAAGGTTGTCATTCCAACCCAAAGTGACGATTCAGATAAGCGTGGTTATCCTGGATGGGTACCCAGTGCATTAATTAGTGAAACTCAGAGTAGTACTACTACTGCCCAGGTGAGAATTGCTACTAAATTTGCGGACTTGTATGATGCAAATAAGCAAAAAATCATGGAATTAAGTCAGGGAACGTTTCTTGAAGAAACTAATCGTGATGGTGAGTGGATTGAGGTAAATACACCATTAGGCTCAGCTTTTATTAAGGTAGAAGCCACTGTAATTCCAGTATCTGCTGACAACACAGGGCAAATTATGGTTGAACTTGCCAATCAATTTTTAGGTCTACGCTACATTTGGGCTGGAATTTCGTCTTATGGGTTTGACTGCTCGGGCTTAGTTTATAGTTTGCATAGGTTGCTAGGGATTTTAATTCCTAGAGATGCCGATGATCAGCAAGCAAACGGTACCCCAATTTCACCAGAAAATGTACTGCCAGGAGATTTAGTATTTTTTGCTTACGATCACGGAACTGGGTACGTACACCACGTTGGTATGTATATTGGTAACGGCAAGATGATTGAGTCTCGGACTTTGGGGAAGACTGTTGATATCGCTGAATTAACTGAACCCAAATTTGCTGAAGAGTTTGCTGGGTTTAGAAGGTATTGGCATTAATGGTAAAGGAAATTTCAGCAATCAAGGAGTTGATTGCGAACTTTCAAGGCAATGCAGCGATTGTCATTAAGCATAATGGGCAGTTAGTTCTTAGTGTCAATGAAAATGAGCGGATGAAATCAGCTTCTTTAATTAAGTTGGCGGTACTCAATGCAGTTTTTGATAATCATCTTGATTTGTCGGAAATCGTTGCCATAGATACAGCTGACTTGGTTGGCGGTTCGGGTGTGCTGTCGTTGATAAAACCACAATCACTTTCACTGGGGCAACTCATGAATTTGATGATCAGTGTTTCTGATAATTCAGCCACCAACGTAATAGTCCATCGGCTAGGCGGTTTGGGTGTAGTTAACTTATGGCTAACTGATAACGGCTATCAATTGACGCAGATGAACCGTTACATGATGGATTCAGAGGCTACACAGGTAGGTAACGAAAACCTTATCAGTGCTGGTGAAGCAATTCGATTGTTTAATTCAGCCTTTAAAAGAGGGAAGACAACTCAGAATTGGTTTTTGAACCAGCAGTTTCGTTATAAGTTACCTGGTACTTTTGATGAGTTAGGCATTGATATTCAGGTGGCAAATAAAACTGGTGAAGGTCCTAGAGTTGACCATGATATTGCTAGATTTAGCGTTGGTACCGACACTGCTGTTGTTGCACTGCTGACTAGTGAGTTTAGTGATCGGACTACTGCCTTGCAGCTATTTAATCATGTTGGTCAACTTGTTGCAGATGCAATGTTAAATAAATGATTAATTTTATGTTGAAAAACGTTTAAGTAAAGCCAATTCTTATAAGAATTGGCTTTTTTGATGGTAAACTTTAGTCGCAAATAAATATTTGGGGAGCTCACTATGAAAACACAAATTCAGTCAAAAATTAAATATGGCTTGCTACTAATAGCTGCATTGTTCGGCTTTATCTTTATTGGGATGACGAATGCTAATGCTGATGGAAACGTTCAAACTAAAGCACTTTCTAAACCTTATGTAGTTTATGGATCAGGACTAGCTTCTGAAGATAAAAATCAAATTGACAGTACCCTAGGAGTTAAATCAAACTACCAATCATTGACTGTCAATGGATCTGATTATGCAACTTACATTAACTCTGCCGGTACCAGTGATGCTAGTATGATTAGTTGTGTTTCCCTAGCGCCTGCAGACCCCGGAACCGGAGTTAAGGTAAATATTGAGCCCTATAATGGTCAAAACAACATCACTCAAGTAACTTCGCAACAGTATGCAATGGTTGCAACGATGGCTGGAGTAAGTGATGTGATTATTACTGTGACTGCCGATAAGTCAGTGTCTGGCGAATCTGCCTTAACAGGGGTTTATAAAGCATTAGCAAATGACGGAATCACTCTGAACCAACAAAACACTCAAGCTGCAAATGGAGTTCTTGATGCAACACAGCCTGCAATCAATCAAAATAGTGATGATAAGAGCTATCCCGGTAAGTTGATGGCGGCAATTGGGCAAGTATCTTCTGACTTAGCTAAACAGCGTCAAAAGGAAGATCAGCTAGCAACCAAGGACGATATTCAGCAAATGTTACAAGATGCACTTGAGAATCAAGGAATCTCTGATAATACACCACAAACAACAATCAATAACATTGTGATTGCTTTAAGTAATGTTCAAAAGGCGCCAATTTCGCAATCTAATACGTACATTGAAAATGCCAAAGGGATGGCTAATGACTTAGCAAACTCGATTGGTGACAAGATGGCTGGATTAAAAGATTTCGCCAATAGCGATGATGCCAAGAAGGCAGAGGGATTTTTAGCAAAACTGTGGCAAGCAATTGTAGATTTCTTTAGTAATTTATTTGGATAAAAATTAAAAACGCAACGATTTCAATTTCTTGAAATCGTTGCATTTTTTGATTTAATTTGTTTTTATATCAACCATTTTTGTCCGTTACAATTGGGATACGGAACTTACTTAGGTGCTTTTTTGGGAAAACCCGGGTGACATAATTAAACAATTCAATAGGGACTAGTGTACGTTTAATTGTCTATCTTGAACCTGGTGCTTTTTCAGAATAATTAGCCTAGCAAAAGGTTGAGCTATGCAAGCCTCTACTAAAAATGAAATTGTAAAGTTACGGGGCCATTTGTAGAAGAAGTGTTCAATTGGAAACCATGAAATCGTTTTGGTTCCAATCCAGACACCAACTACAGACAAAACAATGGACATCATCATCACGTTTACTAAAGTATTGATAATCATGTGTGCGCTAAAACTGTCCTCTTCAGAAATTAAGATGCCCGTTACCTTTGAAGCTAATGAGTTAGTCAGCAAAACTAGCAAAACAACAACAACCCACATAAAAGGTAATATCCCCAAAGTTTGTTTCCATGTTTCAAAGCTAAAGCCCATTTCAAAGCAAGAAATAAGCGGTGCAATAATATTGACGGAAAGAACTGAAACAATAAATATGAACAAACTAAATTCTTTCCTATTGCGTGGTAACTTCATGTAAAAATCCAAATCAATCATTCCTTTTCTGCATCTTTGCGTAAAAAAAGCGCAAAGACACCTTTAGTGTGTGCTTTACGCTGAACAATTATACGTAGTAAAATACTGAAATAGTTTATCATTGCATTTCCAAAAAAGTCAATTTATTTTTTGCATTACGAATAAAAATAATTGCTTATAACTCATAATTGAACAGCAAAGTCAGATTTTATGGGGATAACTACTAAGTGCCTAATAATTGTCATCTTTGTGGCAATTTTCTGTAATTCCATGAAAAAAACACCGATTTAACTCTAAATGAGCTAAACCGGTGCCTTTAAAAACTCTCTGAAACTATTTATGCCCCGAGCAGGATTCGAACCTGTACTTGATTTCTCAAACAGCGACCTGAACGCTGCGCGTCTGCCAGTTCCGCCATCGGGGCAACAACAGGCTTAATTTTACACTAAAAACGCAACATTGAAAAGTACCGGTTTCGTTTTGACTTAAAAATTAAATAGTCGCTTGTGTTTGGGTTTTGTCTCATCATTAGATAACCAATCAATGCCATGATCAGTGCTCCAATCACATCAGCCAACAAATCACCCATAGTATCCATTAATGCAGCTCGACCAACAAGCATTTTACCGGCCGCTTCATACCGTTGCAGGTTAAGACCAGCCAATGAGTCAGCGGTAAATTCGTAGAACTCCCAGAATACTCCACAGGTAATTCCAAAGGTGAAGGCAAACAGGCTCATCAAACCAGGATGAATTCTGGAGCTAGACCGCACATTGACTAAACTATTAAAAATTGGATACCCAAGTCCAGCGAGCATCATGCCGGCGAGAACATGTTCATACTTGTCCCAATGCGGAACACCGTACATCTGTAAGCCAGATCCTAGGAAAATCGAAAGAAACAAAAAAATAAAATAAAAAATCAATTCAATCTGTGGAAAATAAAATTGACCAATTTTTTCAATTATAAACGGGAGAGCGACCAAAATGATTCCTGCAGCAACTTCAATCAACAACAATTTTTGTCCCGTAAATTTAGGTTTACCTTGATATAGCAAATATCCGAAATATCCTATGTATCCAAGCATTGCAATAACATTGATAATTGCTAGCCAAGAACTGAAACGCAATTTAGAAATTTTCATAAATTTCCCCCATATTTAGTTGTGTAAAGTTAAATTGTTTCCCATTTCATTTGGTTTTTAACCAAAAGTAATTTACAATATCATTATAATACAATGAACGGGGTTGAAACCATGTCAAATGTAAAACCAGTCTTGTTGGAAGACCAATTATGTTTCCAACTATATACCGCAAACAAAAAATTCAACCATTTCTATCAGATTGCTTTAAAACCTTATAAGTTAACTTACCCACAGTACATTGCAATGTTAACCCTTTGGGAGTATGCACCACTGTCAGTTAAGGAATTAGGTAATTACCTCCACCTTGATAGTGGAACGTTAACTCCACTTTTAAAGCGACTTGAAAATAACGGTTGGATTACTCGTGAACGTAGTGAAAGCGACGAGAGATCTGTGACCGTTAACTTGACGGATATGGCCAATGTTAAAAGAGACGATGTTTACAAACACGTTTCTGGCTGTATCGACACGTTAGGTCTAACAGAAACAGAAAAAAATGAATGTTTTGATAATGTTGCTTCTGTTGAAAAAAAACTTGATAAGTTTGAAGGGTAGTGGGCAAAGCGTTACAGGAATCTATGATTCCGTCTCAATTTTTACAAACTGTTAAGCTGTCTAATAACTATCTGGTTAAAAAAATGCCATGGTAATTTCAAAATGAAATTATCACGGCTTTTTTGTTAATCTTTTTTTCCGATGAAGAATGAAACCACTAGTACCAAGACTACCGCACCAATAATTGATGGTACGATTGCCATTTCAGCCACTTGTGGACCCCAATCACCGAGAATTGCTTCTCCTAATGAAGAACCAATCAGACCTGCAATAATGTTGGTGATGCAACCCATGGACTTGCCACGGCCAGTAATTGCACCAGCAATCGCTCCAATTACAGCACCAACGATTAATACCCATATCCAGTGCATTAATGTCCCTCCTTGTTTGTCGGTCCATTTTTGCTATTTCGATACTGTTTGAGTAGGGAAACTAGTGAAAGGATTAGTTGACCGAGACCAATCAATAAAGAAATCTTCGACCACAAACTATTTTTTTTCATTTGTTAGGCCTCCTAACAGTATAACGGTAAGTATTGTTTTTTATTATTTGCCGAAAATGCCCTTAATTTTGTCCATGATGCCTTCTGCACCACCACCAAGCATATCTTTTGCTTTGTCGTAGTAGTCACCAAGGTCATCCTTGTGATCTTCTAGGAATTGTTTAGCGTCGTCCATTTTACCGTCGCCAACTAATCCCTTTAACTTGTCCATGATTTCGTCTTTGTTCATACCAAATTCCTTCCATAAAGATATCTTTAAGAGCATAAATTCATGCTCTAGTGATTATTGTAGCAAAGCAGTGCATGTTTATTAAATAAAATGACTCGAGATTAAAAATGTAACCGTTTTAAAGTTTTAAAAACATTATATTTGCATTTATAAAGTCAAAATATCATTATAAAAGTGTAAAGGTTTTGGATGTTTTTATATCTAAGGAGGTTGTTAAAATGTTTAAAAATATTGCAGTAACTTTAGATGGAAGTGACAATTCAAAGGATGCACTGGCACAGGCGGTAGATATTGCGAAGTCGTCAGATGCTAAGTTGACTTTGGTTTCTGTAGTGAATGAAACTAGTTATTATTACATGGGAAATACATCTACCGTAGGGACTTCAATGATTCCAACGGATTTTAGAAGCACACAAAGAAAAGCTGCTCAAGATGTACTTGATAATGCTAAGGCTTATTGTGATCAACATGGTATTGATGTGGAAGTTAAGGTAGAAGAGGGAATCCCTAAGAGAGTGATTGTTGAGTCCTATGGTAAGGAAAAGGGATACGATTTGCTTGTGATGGGTAAATCCGGAGTAGATGCTTTGAGTAGGGTGATTGTGGGGTCGACAACAGCCTATGTGGTTAGAAATTCAGACACTACTGTGATGGTAGTGGGATAGGGAGCACTGCAGGAATCTATGATTCCGTCGCAGTGCCCCCACAACGATGACACATACTGAGCGTTGCGAGTAGCGACGGTCAGTCGTGACAGAGACTGTGATGAGCCTGCAGGAATCTATGATTCCGTCGCAGTGCCCCCACAACGATGACACATACTGAGCGTTGCGAGTAGCGACGGTCAGTCGTGACAGAGACTGTGATGAGCACTGCAGGAATCTATGATTCCGTCGCAGTGCCCCCACAAGGATGGGAGCACTACATGAATCTTCGATTCAGTCGTAGTGCCCCGACAAGAGCATCAGTATGTGAATTCTGCGAACAGCAGGATTCACTCCTGATGCTTACTGTCACACATAGCACTGTCCTGCAGCAACTATTGGTGATCATTACTAAAACCAAAAAAGATCTACGATGGAAGTCATCGTAGATCTTTTCTTGTGTGGTTCCCACGGGTTAACAAGCCTTTTCTAAACCTTATCTGAAACCTTGTAAGGTTTAGTTAAGGTATCATTTTCATTGTCGTGTGAAATCTTGTCGTCTTCGAGGAAGATATCGAATGTTTCATTATCTGGTCCATGGACAACCAAGACGTTCTTATTTTGTTCTTCCTTTTCCTTGTATATTTGTGCTGTTTTCACGGCCTCGTTGTGGTCGTGAAATTTGCCAATTGAATCTCCTGGATTAAAAAATACGATTTCGTCCATGCATACCATTCCCTTCCCATTTATCTTAATTTAAGTATAATCTAGTTAATTAAGAAAAGAAAACATCACGTCTAAAAAGATTGGTAAGCCTATGACTTGTTAAGAAAACGTTATGGTACTGGTAGGAAGACGCCTTATCTGCTAAAATAATATCGTTATGTTTTTGGATTTAATGTAAAGAGAAAAAGGGGAAAGACTTATGTGTGGATTTGTTGGTTTTGTAAACCAAAAGGATGTCCCAACCGACACGATTAACAATATGGCCGATCGGATTAAACACCGTGGCCCTGATGACGAAGCATACTTTAGTGATGAAAATGTTTCAATGGGATTCAGACGTCTCTCAATCATTGATTTAGCCCATGGCGGTCAACCAATGAAAAACGGTGACGGCTCAAAAGTCCTCACTTTTAACGGTGAAATTTACAACTACAAAGATATTAGAAAAGAACTTCAAGACCTTGGATATGAATTTAAAACTGATGTGGACTCAGAAGTTTTGATTCATGGTTATGATGCTTGGGGTCCTGATTTGTTACAAAAACTACGTGGAATGTTTGCTTTCGTAATTTACGATAGCAAGACTAACGAAGTATTTGGTGCCAGGGATCATTTTGGTATTAAGCCACTTTATTACTATGATGATGGCAAGGCATTTTTATGGGCTTCAGAAATCAAGGCATTTTTGGAACACCCAAACTTTAATAAGCAATTGAATGTCGATTTATTGCCTATCCATTTGAGTTTTGAATTTATTCCATCAAGAGAAACCATGTTCAAAAATGTTTATAAACTACTTCCTGGCCAATACTTCCTTCATAAAGATGGTAAGACTGAAACTCACCGTTACTTTAAATTTAATTATGATCACATTGACAATACTCAAACAGTTGAGGAAGACTCAAAGAAGATTGAGAAACTTGTAGACGATTCAGTTAAGGCACATATGATTGCCGATGTTGAAGTTGGTAGTTTCTTGTCTAGTGGAATTGATTCAAGCTATGTGTTGAATGAGGCTGCTAAATTAAAGCCGATCCAATCATTCTCGATTGGTTTCCATCATTCTAAATACAGTGAATTGGGCTGGTCAACGGAGTTTGCTAAGGCAATCAAACAAAAGAATACGCCAATTTACATGGATGGTGACGATTACTTCGATATCCTACCAACTATGATGTATTACATGGATGAACCCCTTTCAAACCCAGCAGCTGTTCAGTTGTACTACTTGACTAAACGCACATCAGAAAGCGTTAAAGTTGCTCTTTCTGGTGAAGGTGCCGATGAATTCTTTGGAGGATACAACACTTATCTTGAAGCAATTCCTTTCGAAAGATATCAAAAGTTTGTCCCCGGATTTGTTCGTAAGGGATTAGCATCGGTTGCTCGTAAGTTGCCTAGATTTCATGGCAAGCGTTTCTTGATTCGTGGGGCACAACCACTTAGTGAACGTTATTACCGAGTTAACTACGTTTACAACTACGATGACAGAAATCGGGTATTGAAAGATCCAAGCATCAACACTGATTCAGGTGCATATACCAAGCACATCTTTGATGATGTTAAGGGTAAAGACGAAATGACCCAAATGCAGTACTTTGATATCAACACTTGGTTACCATACGATATCCTTCATAAAGCTGACCGAATGAGTATGGCAAACTCCCTAGAGGTTCGGGTTCCGTTGGTTGATAAGGAAGTTGCAGCATTTGCATCAACTATGCCAGTTAATACTAGAATCACACCTGAGGAAACAAAAATTTCTCTTAGAACTGCGGCAGAACGCCACATGCCTAAGGAAAACGCCTTGAAAGAAAAGCTTGGCTTCCCATCACCAATTGCTAGCTGGATCAATGATCCTAAGTATCATGAAAGAATTGTTTCAGCTTTCCATTCAGATACTGCCCAAAAGTATTTTAACGTTGCAGAACTGGACAGATTATTGGAAGAGCATGCGGGTGGTAAATCAAACATGCAAAAGCTCTTCACAGTTTACACATTTATTCTTTGGTATCAAATCTACTTCCCAGAAGACACGAGTGAAAAGACTGTTGAACTCGTAAGAAGAACGCAGATTTAATAACTTTTAACGGAGGGTACAGCAGTTGGCAAACATGACAAATGGTGAAATATTTAAATTACTCTCTGAACATGATTTGCTCGTAAAGACTTCACACAACTTAGACTTAAATGCTGACTATGCTGGAATCACATATGATTCTCGTGCAGTTCAAGACGGTTTCTTATTTTTCTGTAAGGGAAATTTCAAGCCGGAATACCTAAGCAGTGCGAAGGATAAAGGGGCAACTACCTATGTTTCTGAGGTTGAATATGCCGATGTTGAACTACCCGCAATTATCGTGAATAATGTCCAAAAAACAATGTCGCTCTTAAGTGCGGCATTTTTTGGCTTTCCACAAAATAAACTCACGACCATTGCATACACAGGTACTAAGGGGAAAACAACGTCTGCTTACTTCACAAAAAATATCCTTGATCATCAATACAAGGTTGGCTTATTTTCGACGATTGATACAATCGTTGGCACTGGTGCTGACGATGAATTTAAATCTAGCTTAACTACACCAGAATCTCTTGACTTGTTTACTAATATGAATCGGGTTGTTAATAACAAGTTAGATCATTTAGTGATGGAGGTTTCATCGCAAGCTTATAAAAAGAATCGGGTATACGGCTTAAAGTATGATGTGGGAATTTTTCTAAATATCTCTCCAGATCATATTGGAAGAAACGAGCATCCAACTTTTGCAGATTACCTACACTGTAAAGAACAGTTGTTGGTTAATTCTAACTCGGTAGTTATTAATGCAGATGGTTCCCATCTGCTTGATACATATATGACTGCAAAGGCCACTACCGAGCCAGAAAACATTTATTTATTTGCAAAGGCAGAAAGTGAAAATTCTAAAGAATATCCAATTGACTTTGAATATAGGTCTTTAGCTGACTCATTGGAATCCAACCGAATTTCTCTCAAGGCAATAAGTGAAAAGGGACAACAGCTTGGAATTGACGGTGACTACGAAATTGGGTTACCAGGTGATTACAACGAGTCAAACGCAGTTGCCTCGGCAATTGCTTCAGCATTAGTTGGCGCTCAGCAAGACAACATCAAGGCAGGATTGGCTAGAATTGTTATTCCAGGCAGAATGGAACATTTTAACACGCAAAGTCACGGAACTGTTTATGTTGATTACGCTCATAACTATGCCAGCATGGATTCTGTTCTTTCGTTTTTGAAATCACAAAATCCGCATGGAAAGGTTATTGTAGTTACAGGTAGTGCTGGTGATAAGGGAATCGATCGTCGTCCCGGACTGGGAAAGGCAATTGGCCAATCAGCTGATATTGCTATTCTGACGGCAGATGATCCAGGATATGAACAGCCTAAGGATATTGCTGATACGATTGCTGACAACATCAATAATGATTCTGTTCAAGTAAAGTACATTGAAAATCGTGAAACTGCAATTAAACAAGCAATTGAATCTAGCCAATCAGGTGACGTTGTTTTGATTGCTGGTAAGGGTAGAGACCCTTACCAAAAGGTGAACGGTGTGGATACCCCTTATGCTGGGGATGCACAAATCGTTGCTGAATATACTAAGGGGGTATAAGGATGCAAGAAAATCAAACCAAGTTCACGCCAGTTTTGTTAGGTAGTGACTTCAATGCATACGGAATGGCAAGAAGTTTGTATGAAATTTATGGTCAACCTGTAAAAGCATTTGCTCAAGCACAGTTAGCACCAACTAGATTTGCTAAGATTGTTGATTTGGAGTTGATTGATGGCTTTTCAGAAGACCCAGTATGGATCAACGAAATGATGAAAATCAAGGAACGTTATGCTGATCATGAAGAACCAGTTATTTTAATTGGCTGTGGTGACGGTTATGCCGAATTGATTTCTAAGCACAAGTCAGAGTTAGAAGACGTATTCGTCTGCCCATACATTGACTATGACCTAATCAAACAGTTAAACGATAAAGAGAACTTTTATAAGATGTGTGACAAGTATGACTTGCCATACCCAAAAACTAAAATTATCACCAAAGCCGAATATGAATCTGGAGAGAAAGTTGCTCAACCCTTCGATTATCCAGTTGCACTGAAGCCGGCCAACAGTGTTGAATGGTTAGACATTCACTTTGAGGGTCGGAAAAAGGCATTTATTATTAAGTCAGAAGCAGAGTTTTACGATATAGTTGGTAAAATTTATGATAATGGCTATACTTCTGACTTGATTTTACAAGACTTTATTCCAGGCGATGACAGCAATATGCGGGTTCTAAACGTATATGTAGACAAGAATCATAAAGTTAAATTTATGTGTTTAGGTCACCCATTATTAGAGGATCCAGCACCATCAGCAATTGGTAATTATGTTGCCATCATTCCTGAGTTTAATCAGGATATTTACAATAAGGTAAAGGACTTCCTAGAAAAAATCGAATTCACAGGATATGCTAACTTTGATTTGAAGTACGATACCCGTGATAATTCTTACAAATTGTTTGAAATCAATTTAAGAACTGGCCGGAGTAGTTTCTTCGTTACTTTGAATGGCTATAAATTAGCTGATTGGGTTGTTCAAGACTACGCATTTGACTCATTGAAGGACAAAGACACTTTCTTTGCCAACCAAGATTCTAGCAGGTACTTCCTTTGGTTAGGAGTAACTCCAAAAATTTTCAAGAAATATGCCAAGGAAAATGATGTTAAGGAACATGCCGTCCAGTTATTAAAAGAAGGTCGTTATGGGGACACCTTCTGGTACGATCGTGATAAGAGTCCGAAGCGATTTGCACTGTATAAGTGGATGATGCATAATTACGCAAAGAACTTTAAGAAGTATTTCACTGCTAAATAGCAAATAGGGGATGCAATTATGAATCACTTTTTCTCAATTATTGGCGGAATGGGGACGGAGGCCACAGAAACTTTCATTCATATTTTGAATGATAAGACTGATGCCCAGAAAGATCAGGATTACCTTAACTATATTTTGGTTAACCATGCGACAATTCCTGACCGGACGGATTATATCTTGGACCATAGCAAGCCTAATCCATTTATTCCGTTGAAGGATGACATCTTGACTCAAGCGAAATTAGAGCCTGATTTTTTCTCCATCCCATGTAATACCGCCCATTATTTTTATGATGATCTTCAAGCATTGACCGACATTCCAATTTTGCACATGCCTAGACTGACAGTTCAGCAAATCAAAACTAATTTTCCTAAGGCTAAACGAATCGGCTTAATCGCAACCCGCGGTACTCTGCATGACGGAATTTATGATAAAGAGATTCTTGATGCTGGCTATGAGCTGGTTAAGCCAACTGAAAAAATTGCCGATGAGACAATGGAACTAATTTACGACAATATCAAACAAAAAAACCATGTCGATCCAGAACTCTATCACAGAATTTTAGGCGAAATGGTTGATGAACTTCACAGTGATGTTGTCATTTTAGGCTGTACCGAATTGTCAGTTGCAGAAGAGCGGGCCAGTGACCACAATTACCCTGTGATCGATGCTCAGACAGTTTTAGCTGATAAAACAATTGAATACGCAAGAAAAAGCCAGCCTAAAAGTTAACGGCTGACTGTAATAAGATTGCGATGACGGCGACCACGACAAAAGTGGCCGTCGTTTTTATTTTTAAAATTCCATCCTGCTTACGACCGATTATAGTCTCTGAAAGGGCGATGGCAATCAGAGTTAAAATTGCAGAAATGATAATGAATACGGGGTGGCGTTCGAAGGAGCGAATATCAATCACGACCTGCGAAATCATAATTCCCCAGTAGAATAATCTCGAGTACATCATTGACTGGATTACTCTCTTTTTTGTTGTTCTGGTGATTGCAAATAGAACGGCAAATATCAGTCCTACCCAACAAATATAGTTAATGGCGATCCACAATTGGCCATCCCTCCCTTACGAATATAGTATTGGTTATTTTTGAATAAAATGCAATTAACAAGCAATCTACAATAGAAAAGTTAGTGGACTGGTGCTATACTATAAAGAGTGTTGCGGGTATAGTTTAGTGGTAAAATCCAAGCTTCCCAAGCTTGTGTCGCGGGTCCGATTCCCGTTACCCGCTTGTGTCTGAAATTAATGTATTGACAGACATGGGTTTCATTGGTTATCATTTGAATGTTATTTACAATTCAACAATAAGAGAAGAGTAACTAGGTATCATACTTCAAGCAAGTTCGGGGCGATGGGAGCCGGGCAGTATCACTAGTGAAGCGCGCTCTTTAGAATTTTTTAGTTTAATAATTGAGCGGATTTTTAAAATCAACTAGAGTGGTACCGCGGGTTTACTCGTCTCTTGCAACTATGTTTTGCAAGGGACTTTTTTTATACAAAATTTTGGAGGTAGTCTAATGGATTATAAAGCGCAAGTTACAAACTCACTTTTGGAAGCATTGAACGATGAATTAACATCAGCAGATGTTTATCAAAAATTGGAAACACCTAAGGATTTATCAATGGGTGACCTAGCATTCCCTGCATTTACTTTAGCCAAAGTAATGCACAAGGCACCAAATATGATTGCTGAAGAGTTGGTTTCAAAGATCAATACTGCATCATATGAAAAGGTAGAGGCCAAAGGTGCTTACATCAACTTCTTCTTGGATAAAGGTCACATGAGTAACGAAGTAATCACTAACGTTCTTGAAGAAGGAGCTGCATATGGTCAAAATGATTTAGGTAAGGGTGGTAATGTCCCAATCGATATGTCATCACCTAACATCGCCAAGCCAATTTCAATGGGTCACTTGCGTTCTACAGTTATTGGTAACTCAATTGCTAAAATCTTGGTTAAAAATGGTTACCATCCAATCAAAGACAATCACTTGGGTGACTGGGGTACTCAGTTTGGTAAATTGATCGTTGCCTATAAAAAATGGGGTAACGAAGACGACGTAAAGGCTGATCCTATTAACAACTTGGTTAAGTACTACGTTAAATTCCATCAAGAAGACAAAGAACATCCAGAACTTGATGACGAAGCTCGTGAATGGTTCAAAAAGCTTGAGGATGGCGATGAAGAGGCAACTTTCTTATGGCAATGGTTCCGTGATGAATCGCTGAAGGCCTTCAACAAGATCTATGACAAATTAGGCGTTACCTTTGACACATACAATGGTGAAGCATTTTATAACGATAAGATGCAAGCCGGAATTGACATTTTGAAAGAAAAAGGTCTTCTTGAAGAATCACAAGGTGCTCAAGTTGTTAAGCTTGATAAATATGACTTGAACCCTGCTTTGATTTTGAAGAGTGATGGTGCCACTTTGTACATCACTCGTGATATTGCTACTGCTATTTACCGTGACCAAACATACAAGCCAGCACTTAATCTTTACGTTGTTGGATCTGAACAAACATACTATTTCCAACAATTAAAAGCTGTTTTACTTGAAATGGGATTGAAGTCAGCTGAAAACTTACATCATATTCCATTTGGTTTAATCACTGTTAATGGTAAGAAGTTGTCAACTCGTTCAGGAAGAATTATCTTACTTGACGAAGTTCTTGATGATGCAATTGAACTTGCCAAAAAGCAAATTGAAACTAAGAATCCAGACTTACCTAACAAGGAAGAAGTTGCTAAAGAAGTTGGTGTTGGTGCCATTATCTTTGGTGATTTAAAGAATGAAAGAACTAATAATATTGATTTTGTTCTTGAAGATCAATTGAGATTTGAAGGAGAAACTGGGCCTTACGTTCAATATTCTCATGCTCGTGCAGAAAGTATTCTAAAGAAAGCCGGCAACATTGACCTTCACGCTGCTGATAAGTCAATCACCGACGAAAATGCTTGGGATACAATTAGAACTCTTCAAGACTTCCCAGAAGTTGTAAAGAGTGCATGCGCTGACTTTGAACCTTCAGAAATTGCTAAGTACTCATTGAGATTGGCAAAAGCGTTCAACAAGTACTATGCACACTCAACAATTTTGGGTGACGATGAAGGCTTAGCATCAAGGCTTTCATTAGTTAAGGCAGTTTCCATTGTGCTTAAGGAATCACTAAACTTATTAGGGGTTAAGGCACCAGACGAAATGTAATTCGGAACTTTTCCGTAACTAACTATATAAATAAGCTCCGTGATATTGATCAGTGATATCAGGGAGCTTTTTATTTGCTAAAAGTTATTTTAAATTTGTTAAAGGGTAATTTAAGTTTTCTATGGCTTACCGGCCAATTAAGCTGGTTGTGATACAATATCCTGGTAATTATAAAAGGAGATTTTGTATGAATAACAATTCTTCAGGCTTTTTTCATAAGTTAAAAGCTAAGTTAGGCCCTGCACATAAAAAGTGGCGGCGGGTCAACAAAAAGTTCCATATTCTAAAATGGCTGACTGTAATGGTACTTGCTTTCGGCCTTTGTCTAAGTGGATATTTAACGTATGTTGCCAAGACTGCTCATGTCCAAAATCTGGAATCATCTTTATCAAAGACTACAGAAATATTTGATGTAAGTAATCAAAAAGCTGGCGAGTTGTACGCTCAAAAAGGAACCTACGTTAAGTTAAACAAGATTTCTAGTAATATTCCAAAAGCAGTTCTTTCAACTGAGGATCGCAACTTTTACCATGAACATGGTTTTTCTGTGAAGGGAATTGCCCGGGCATTCCTGTTATTGCTAAAGAATAAATTGCTGCATAGAGATTATATCAGTGGTGGTGGTAGCACCCTGACCCAACAATTGGTCAAGAATGCTTACTTATCTCAGGAGCAGAGCTTTAGTAGAAAACTAAAGGAATTATTTCTATCTATTCAAGTTGAAAATGTGTACAGCAAGAACGAAATTTTGACTATGTATTTAAACAACGCATACTTCGGTAACGGTGTCTGGGGCGTTCAAGATGCATCTCAAAAGTACTTTGGTGAAAATGCGTCCCAACTCTCAGTCCCAGACGCAGCTGTGCTGGCGGGAATGTTAACGTCTCCAAGCGCATACAATCCAATCGATCACCCAAAAGCGGCCCGCGAACGCCGAAATATGGTTTTGCAATTGATGGTTGAAAACAAAAAAATCACCCAATCACAAGCAAATTACTACAAATCAACCCCAATTACCGTCAATGACACCTATGTTCGTAAGGATGGATACAAATATCCATATTATTTCGATGCGGTAATTAACGAGGCAATTAGTAAGTATGGGTTGACTGAATCCCAAATTATGAATAAAGGATACCGAATTTATACTAATTTGAATCAAAATCAGCAGGCATCAATGCAACAGAATTTTGATAACAATACATTGTTCCCAGCAAATGCTGCTGATGGCACTGAGGTTCAGGCCGCTTCGATTGCGGTTTCACCAACTACTGGTGGAGTTAATGCTGTCGTTGGTGGACGTGGTCAACACGTATTCCGAGGATTTAACCGAGCCAACCAGATCAAGCGGCAACCTGGTTCGACAATGAAGCCACTTGCTGTCTATACTCCGGCACTCCAGTCAGGCTATAAGTTTGATTCTAACTTGGTAGATAAAAAGAAATCATACGGATTAAATCACTACACTCCAAAGAACTACAACAACCAATATCTTGGTAGTGTACCAATGTATCAGGCATTGGCTCAGTCGATGAATGCACCAGCTGTCTGGTTATTGAATCAAATTGGTGTTGATAAGGGTTACGATTCCGTCAAAAACTTCAATATTCCGGTGTCTAAGAGCGATAAGAACCTTGCCCTAGCACTTGGAGGATTATCTTCTGGAGTATCGCCACAGCAAATGGCAGGGGCGTATACAGCATTTGCAAACGGCGGGAAGGTAATGAAGCCTTTCTACATTAGAAAAATCGTTGACTCTACTGGAAAAGTAGTTGTTGATAATACTGAAAAACAGAGTGGTCGACAAATCATGTCGTCACGAGTAGCTAAACAAATGACAAGCATGATGCTCGGCGTATTCAACAGTGGTACTGGTACTGATGCCAAACCATATGGTTACTCTGTAGCTGGTAAAACTGGTAGTACTGAGGCTGATAATACCGGGTCTTCTGATGCAACCAAGGATAAATGGATCATCGGCTACACTCCTGATTTAGTTGTTGCAACCTGGGAAGGCTTCGATAGTACCAACTCTGCTCACCATTTAGAGAATCTGAGTGGGACTGGTGTAGGGGCATTATTTAGAAATGAAATGCAGACAATGCTGCCATATACTAAGAACACTAGCTTTGATACTGAAGATGCAGAAACAATGGCTAAGGGAAACAATCAAGGATCTGGTGATTCAATTTGGAGCACTATTCAAGATAAAGCTAATGAAGTCGGTAGTCAGTTTGAAGAAAAAGCTAAAGATTTCATCGACGATGCCAAAAGCTGGTTGGGTGGAAACTAAAAATTAGCTAAACGAGCCGTTATGTATGTTAGACTAGTATTAACTAATAATTAAGGTGGATTTTTATGACTGATGATATTAAAAGTGCAGCAATTGCACTTTCTGAACAAGTAAAAGAAGCAGAAGAATTTAAGCAATTAGGCAAAGCTTACACTGACCTCAAAGCTGATAAGGACACTTTTGAATTATTTGAAAAGTTTCAAAATCTTCAAATGGGATTACAACAAAAGCAAGCCAGTGGCCAGCAACCAACTGACGATGAACTAAGTGAAGCCCAATCAATGGCACAAAAAATGAGTTCAAATAAAACCATTACAGATTTGATGGACAAAGAACGCAACCTTAACAACTTGCTCAATGACATCAATCAAGTGGTTACTCAACCAATCGTTGACTTATATCACGACTAAACGAAAAGCGCCAAAGTTAGTGTTAATTTAGCTAATTTCGGTGCTTTTTTGTACATATAAAATTTTATAAGAGGGATTATCGATGAAATTTATTCATGCCGCGGACGTGCATCTAGACAGTCCGTTTTCTGGCTTACTACAAAAGGGTAATTTACCAAATACGTTAGCTACTGCAATTACAAAATCTACCTTCAGCTCATTCAAAAAAATTGTTAATGACGCAATTGAAGAATCAGTGGATTTTGTGATTTTGGCAGGGGACCTTTTCGATCGGAACGATCGGAGTATCGCTGCTGACGCATTTATTAATGATCAGTTCAATCAATTAAAGGATCATCAGATTCCCGTTTACTTGATTTTTGGAAACCATGATTTCTTTAATTTTGATAACGACCATTTAGACTATCCAGAAAATGTTCATGTGTTCAAAAATGATGTTAGCACTGAAACATTGACCTTAAATGACGGTAAAACCGTCGTACTTTCTGGATTTAGCTTTAAGACCCAGTGGATTCATGACAGTTATGCGGATAAATTTCCAGCCAAGTCCGGAACTGACTGGGCAATTGGGATTATGCACGGGAGCGCTGATTCAGTTGATTCTCCAGAAGCGAACTACGCTCCGTTCAGCATTAGTCAACTTGAAAATAAGAATTATGACTATTGGGCACTTGGTCACATCCATAAACGACAATCGCTCAATGCTGACAAAACAATCAACTATGCTGGAAATACTCAGGGGAGAAGTATCAATGAAGCAGGCGATAAGGGATATTTATTAGTAAGTGAACAAAACGGCAAGCTAATCCCCGAGTTTAAAAAAACCGCAGTAATTGACTGGAAACTTGTCACGATGCCTGTTGATGAATTAAAACCTGCTGAATTGGTTGACCGAGTTTTAGCGAAACTAGCCGATTTGAACTTGCCTACTACAACGCTGGTAAGGCTAGTTCTTCAGTCAACTAAGCCAAGTTCGGTTATTGGTGACGCGGTTAAAGAAGGGGACTTGTTAGAGCAGTTACAAACCTCTAATTCTAGAGTTTATGCAGATATTAATGCCTACATAGTTTCTGTTAAGTATCAAGTAACTGAAACAAAAATTACCAGTCCAGTTGACCAAGAATTTTTTGAGCAAGCAGCTGATAGCGTTTTAAAAGAAACACAAGTTGAAAAATATCAAAGTCTTTTTAATGACTACCAGTTTATTTCAGAGGACTTAAAAACAGCAGAATCACAGTCTGAAATTGTCCAAATGAGTCGACAGGTAATTAATGAAAAAGTAAATATTGAGCAGGAGGACCGCTAAAGTGATTATCCAAAGGCTAAAAATTTACGGCTATGGTAAGTGGTCGGATCAACAATTCGAGCTTGATGAATCAATCCAAGTGATTATGGGGCCGAATGAAGCTGGTAAATCGACAATCGTGGACTTTATTAAGTCAATTTTATTTGGCTTTCCCACAGCTAAACAGGCCACGCATGGACAGTTTATTCCAAAGGACGGCAGTAAGTTTGGCGGGGAGCTATTCTTTCGAGAAGCAGGTCATGACTATCGAATAGTAAGAACAAAGGGTACCCACGGAGGAAAAGTCAGTTTTTATGATTTAACCGCGGATATTGAACTAACCAAGGCGGACTTTGAAGAGTTACTTTCGCCAATAACCAGGCAAGTGTACGACAACTTATTTTATTTTGGTGAGTATGTTCAAAAGGAGCTCTATGGCCTCAATAAAGATAAATTAAGATCGAGAATCCAGCAAATTGGCGTCGCTGGTTCTGATCAGTTGATTGACATTAACGAAGATTTCGAAAAACAAGCTGAGCACTTTTTTGCAAAACGTGGGACAAAGAGAGTTATTAACAAAAAATTAACCGAATACGATAAATTAAGTGCCAGAGTTGAAGAGGCAAAGAGCAATTTTAGTGAATATGAATTGCTAACGAGACAAGTCACTGACCTAAATAGTGTGAATTCAGAAAAGCGAGCTTCATTAAAGGAGAAGCAATCGAAGTTATCAATGCTGCAGTCACAGGCAAGCCTGGTTCCTTTGTTGAGTGAGCTTAACAGCATACCAGAAATAAGCGAACATCAACTTAAACAAGGGTTTAGCGAAAAAGATCATAACCAAGTTAATGAATACTTAGCTGAAAAGTACTCATTATCTAAAGAAGTGGATAGGGTAAAGAAGCAAATTGATGATCCAAAAATGACGGTGTCATTATCGCCAGCAGCCAGTTTTTACCGACAAAATTTATATAAAATTGATAGCCTTTACAATCAAACAACTGATGTTCAGGAGCAAATTTCACAGTTGACCTATAATCAGCAAATGATTGAAAATAATCAAGGGAAAATTAATTCTCTAAAGCAATCAAATAACTTAACTGATCCATTACCCAAGCCTTTTGATGATCAGACAAAGGTGAATGTGGCTAATTGGCTAAAACGTGAGAGTCAAATTGAAGCCGCTCAAGCCAGCGTTCCGGACGTAAAAACTTCAATGACGATTAATCCAGTCATGATGGGAATTTCTGTGCTAATTTTGGTAGTTGGGTTATTGATGAATTCAATCGCAGTGAAAATTGGCGGCATCGTAGTTGCTGCAGCAATTGCTTACTTTTTCGGCATTAACCGGCAAGCTAGTCAAGATATTCCTGACTATACCGAAGAATTAGCCGATCTTGAGAAAAAACTAACACGGGTGCGGCAGACACATAATCTGAATCAGATTGATTCGGCGGATTGGCTAAATATTCAACCAGCTTTATACCAAATTACAGAATTGAATAAAGAAATTACGGAATCATCTACAGTGGTGGAACAGCTGAAATCCTCAGTCAACGATTATTTTATGCAGTGGGATTTTGCCAATGATTGGTTAGCTGGCTTTTCTAACGGGGATGCCAATATCAAGCTGAATACCATTCGTGATTCTGTTACCAGGTGGCGTCAAGATTCGAACCACTCTTTGAATACTGAAAATCAAGTTAATACACTTAAGGGAGTATTAACTGATAATCAAGAAAATCTTGAACAAGTGGAACAGAAATTGGCCAAGTTTTTAAGTACTCGTCATATGAATAATGCTGCTGACTTTGAAACTGAATATACCAGGCAGCAACAATTAACTAAGCAATTTAATCGGCGCCAACAATTAGTCGACCAAATTGAAGCCAGCAAGGTTCAAGTCGACCTTAATACTGATTTAACTGAAATCCAGCAATCTATAGATTCACTAAAAGTTAAAATAAATTCATTACGCAATGATTTGAGTCAGGGAGAAACTCAGGCGACTGAGTCAGAAACAAAGCTAGCTCATTTAATCCGTGATGGGGAATATCACGAGTTACAACAGCAGCAAGCTAACTTACAAGCTGAAATTTTAGAAGATGTTCATACCTATGTATCGCTGCTGATGGGTTCTGAATTCATCAGTAAGGTTTTAGATTTAGCATCAAAGGGTCGATTACCTAAAGTTATCAATCAGGCAACTGATTATTTCGGAATATTAACTAATCATCATTATGACAAACTTAATTTTGATGCTGAACTAACTGTGACTGCAAATGATGGTATGATTTTTGCAATCAATGAGCTTTCTAGGGGGACGTTAGAACAGCTGTACTTATCACTTGTATTAGCGATGGCGGTTAATTTTGCGGACGAATATCAAATGCCAATCATTATTGATGATGGATTTGTAAACTTTGATGTTAATCGTCGAAATAATGCTTATGAATTACTCAATCAAGTAGCCAAACATACTCAAGTTATTTATTTGACTGCTAATCAATACAGTGACAATCTAGAGTTACCAGTAATAAATCTTTAATAGACAACAGGGGGGATTTGATGATATCTGCGTTATTGACAGCTACGGCGGCGTTTAAAAAGCGTTTTTCTCAGTACATGATTTTATTGATCTCGATGAACGTCGTATTGGCAATGTTGGTGGTTGCCTTTAAATGGGTGACCGGATACGTTCTTTCTCTCTTAGGAATTCCATATGTGTCGTACACTAACGCTCTGCAAATAATTAAAAATCCAACGGCTGTTTTAGTGTTATTGGTAATTTTAATACTGCTGTTAGTTACAGTGTACTGGCAATTTGCTTTTATCCTACTGGGATTAAAGCAGATTGAAAACCATAATTTTTCGTTGCGTTATTTAATTGGTAGTAGTCTGGAAAGTCTTTTACACTTATCTGGGTGGGAAATCCTATTCTTTATCTTTTATTTCGTATTAATATTGCCACTATCTCAGGTGATATTTAGTTCGAGACTTTTGGGTAAAATCGTAGTTCCAGACTTTATCATTGAATTTTTGGAGACTCAGCCACTTCTTATTGCGGCTTCACTATTTGCCTTGGCTATCATCATTTATGTAGCAATCAGAATGGTTTTTGTGTTGCCATTGATGATTTATGGCCGCCTACGAGTTAGAAGGGCAATCAAAGAGAGTTTACAGATTTCCCGGGGAAACTTCTGGAAACTGGTGATTACGATTGCTTTCTTAACGTTTATGACTAGAGTAGTTGTTTACGGTCTGTTTCTAGTGATTTATGGATTTCAAGTGTTTTGGGATTCAGTTGGTAAGCCTGACTCACTAATTTTCGGGGTTCTTAACCTTTCACTAGTTCAATTGATTAACTTAGTTGGGAGTGCTTGGACTCTAGTTGTTTTATTCAGGTTTGTGCTGTTATTTCCAAGGATGAAGGCGTACTTTGCTAGCTCATTGAGAGTTGATTTTCGGGCTCACGAATCGACAAGATGGCGGTTTAAATCATTACCAACGTTGATTTTAGCAGTTGTTGGTTTGTTTTTTCTGGCGGGTAACGTTGTATTCTTAAGCAATTCACTTGGTAAGATGCCGTTAACGATTTCTCATCGAGGAGTGAATAACAATAATGGGGTTCAAAATACAATTCCTGCGATGGCGAAAACTATCAGGAACAAACCAGATTACATTGAGATGGATATTCAAGAAACGAAAGATAATCAATTTGTTGTGATGCATGACCCAAATTTGAAGAATTTGACAGGTGTTAATAAGCGGCCAAAGCAGTTAACTCTCAGACAGATAACTAAGCTGACAGCTAAGGAAAATGGCCATAAAGCAAAAGTGCCTAGTTTTGACCGATACTTTAGTTATGCTCGGCGTCATCATCAAAAGCTATTAATTGAAATCAAAACTCAGCCAGATGATTCAAAGGGCATGGTGGGCAGGTTTGCAAAAAAATATGCGGCACTAATAATTAGGAACAATGATATGGTTCATTCTCTTGACTATTCTGTGGTTCAACAATTAAAGCGGCGAGTTCCACAAATCTATGTTAGTTACATCATTCCATATAGTTTGACGTATCCAACCAGCAGAGCCAATGCGTATACAGTTGAACAGACTACACTGGACGATAGTTTCGTTGAGGCTGCTCATTCTCAAAGAAAACAAGTATTTGCCTGGACGGTGAATGATCCAGATCAGATGGATAGTATGATTTCAATGGGAACGAATGCAATTATTACTGACCGTTTGTCTGAGTTGCGCTCTCAAATTGATGAGTTTAAAGGGCAGCCAGGATACGCGGAAAAAATTCTGTATTACTTTGTTACTACCCCAGCAACAACGGGTGGTACTAGCCAAGGAGTGTAATTATGACCAAACAATTGATGGATTTAGTAGAAAATGAAGATTTCGAAATGTTCGTGATACTAAAGAAGGCTGAAAAACGAGTAGCCAAAAACGGTAAACAATTTTTAGCCATTACGTTTCAAGATAAATCAGGAGAAATAAATGGAATGTACTGGGATGCTAGCGATGATGATGTTGAAAAGTTCACGGCTGGTACGATTGTGCATCTAACCGGGAAGCGCGAAAGTTACTTAAATAGCCCTCAAATTAAGATTTCTTCAATGAATTTGCCTAATCCGGATCAGCATCTGGACCGTGAAGACTTTGTTCAATCAGCTCCAATGAAAGAGGCGGATATGAAGTCAGAGATTGACCAGATTGTTTTTTCAATTACTAATGCAACATATAATCGAGTTGTAAGGTATCTTTTGAAGAAACATGGAGATGCATTCTTTGAGTTTCCTGCTGCCAAATCAAATCACCATGATTTTGAAGGTGGGTTGGCCTTTCATACAATTTCTATCGTTAGGCTAGCTGAGCACATTGTGGATCAGTATGGGGACATTGATGCACCGTTACTATACGCTGGTGCTGTTTTGCATGATTTAGGAAAAACAATTGAGCTGTCTGGACCAGTTGGAACTACCTACACATTGGCTGGTAATTTACTTGGCCACTTAAGTATTATTGATGCGGAGATTGTTGAAGCTGCTGATAATTTAGGGATCTCTCAAGACTCAGAAGAATTACTGTTATTAAGGCACATGGTGCTTTCTCATCATGGTCTGAAGGAATATGGGTCACCAGAAAGGCCACAGTTGTTAGAGGCGGAAATTCTCCATGATTTAGACGAGCTTGACGCTTCTATCATGATGATGAAGAGGGCGCTTAACCAGACTGCACCAGGAGAATTCTCTGATAAGATTTTTGGGCTAGATAACCGGAGATTTTACAGACCAAATACAGAAGAATAAACAAAAAAGGCATCAATTCCATGTGGAATTGATGCCTTTTATAGTTAGTGATTAATTACTTCTTTTTGCTTGATGAAGTTAAGTAATCAGCAAGGACGTTTTCAAGATCTTTGTCTTGAATTTGAACGTTACCTTTCTTCAATACCTTAGATACGACTGAGTGAACAGTAGCACTGTCTTGAAGCTTGTTAGCGACGATTTGGTCCTTTAATTCACTTTCGTGATCCTTGTATGAACCCTTCTTAGGATGGTTTACCATTTGAATAACTTGGTAACCATATTGGGTCTTAACAGGAGTCTTAGTGTATTCACCGTTGTCCAACTTGAAGGCAGCAGCCTTAAAGTTCTTGTCTAGTGAAGTGTTAGTGTTATCAAATGCGGCGATACGGCCACCTTTTTTCTTAGTAGCTGAGTCGGTTGAGTACTTCTTAGCTAAGCTTGAGAAGCTCTTACCGTCTTTAAGTTCGCTGATAACTTTTTCAGCTGTTGACTTCTTTGAAACTAAGATTTGGTTAACAGTAACTTTTGGTTGGAATGATTTGAACTGTTGCTTCAATTGAGCATCAGTAATCTTGATGTTATCCTTAACGGCTTCTTGTAGTAATAAGTTAGCCTTGATATCATTCTTAAGACCTGAAGCAGTCATTCCGTTTTGTTGTAGTACGGCATTAAATGATGAACCGTATTGTTTCTTATACTTTGCAAAGTCCTTGTTAACTTCTGAATCCTTGACCTTGTCACCGTATTGCTTATCCAATACCTTGTTCAAGATCATTTGTTGAAGTACTTGCTTACCACTTGAAGTATTCTTCAAGCTGCTGTAATAAGCACTTTCTGTAATTTTTCCACCGTCAGTAGTAGCAACTGATTTGCTACCACAGGCAACAAGAGTAAAACTAAGTAATACCCCGGCTAAAGCAATTAGCCATTTTTTCATACGAAAACACATCCATTTCTCCAGATTTTTGCGTTTAAATGCAAACGTTCTTGAAAATAATAACATACAAACGACGAAGTAGGCCAATGAGACCTAAACTTAAACAAATATTCATAAATATTAAATGAACCTTAATCCATTTTAGTTATATCGTCTGAATGTTTTTGAATCTCATCCAACCTTGGTTGAATTTGAAACATCGCTTCTTCAACAGCACGTTGAATGTCAGAAACCACTTCATTAATTGTAGCGGCTTTTTCCGTAAAGTCACTTAATGATGACTTGAAATTATCAAGAGCTGACTTGAAGTTTTCAGCATCCTGTTTCTTTTGAGTAAATTTTTGCTTGGTGTTATCGATAAATTCTTGGGGAGTTTCTTTTCTGGTATACAGATAAACTCCAGCCAAGAATGCCGAGCCACCAATCATTTTAATCAATGTCTTCATGTTAATCACCTAGAGCCTTAACAATAGAATTTTGAATATCCTCTAATTGTTCTGACGTGTACTTATTTGAATTATCTTTAAACGTCATTGCAAAATCATCATGGTCTGTATACCGAGGCACTAAGTGAAAGTGGGAGTGGAATACAGACTGATAAGCGATTTGACCATTGTTGTTCACAATGTTCATACCCTTAATTTCAGGGTTTGAGTCACGCACAGCTTTGGCAATCTTTGGAATCCGTGAGAAGACTTCAGCTGCAAGCTCTGGGTCATACTCAAAGATATTTGGAACGTGCTTTTTGGGAATTACCAAAGTGTGCCCAGGCGTCCCTTGAGAGATATCCAGAAACGCCTTAACTACATCGTCTTCATAAACGGTGTAGCTAGGAATTTCGCCAGCAACAATTTTACAAAAAATGCAATCTTTCATATTTCATACCTTCTTTCTAAAGCATCTTAAATCAATTATAACATTGACTCCGTCCATGACTAATTCAAAGTTCTCTTACCTATGTTATAATCATCGTTGTAAATTTATACGATTGGAAGTGGCATGGTGGCTTTAGAAGTCAATAAATTAGTGGGTGGCTACTCTTCAGTGCCCGTTTTAAAAGACATTACCTTCGATATTAAGGACAGCGAACTGGTTGGCCTTATTGGACTTAACGGTGCTGGTAAGTCTACTACGATCAACCATATCATTGGGTTACTAACTCCGTTTTCTGGATCGATTGAACTAAATGGAATTACGATAACCGATGATTTAAAAAAATATAAGGGACAAATTGCTTATATTCCTGAATCACCAATCGTTTACAAGGAATTAACCTTAAAAGATCATATCGAAATGACGATTATGGCTTACGATTTGGATCCTGATGAAGCTTGGAAACGAGCTCATTCACTTTTAAAAACTTTTAGATTAGACAATAAGTTAGACTGGTTCCCTGATAACTTTTCAAAGGGAATGCGGCAGAAGGTAATGATTGTTTGTGCCTTCATGACAAACGCCAAACTATTTATCATTGATGAGCCATTTTTAGGACTAGATCCATTAGCCGTTAGTGATTTGCTTGAATTGATTACTGAACGTAAAAGACAAGGTGCAAGTATTTTAATGTCGACCCACGTTTTGGATACTGCACAGAAATATTGTGATCGCTTCGTCTTGGTTCACGAAGGGCGAGTGAGAACTGAGGGAACACTCGAAGAGCTAAAACGTGAATTTCCAGAGGCGGGAGATTCACTTAATGATATTTACCTAACGCTTGCAAAGCAGCAAGGTGAACGAAATGAATAGCCTATTTAAAAAACGGCTTTCCTCACACTTAACAGAAATGCTAAAGTATTTACGTCTCGTCTTTAATGACTACTTTGTGTTGGCATTGATGTTTATGGTTGGGGGGCTAGGCTATTACTATTCTGGAGTATTAAAGGACCTTCATAAGGGGACTTGGTGGGCACCATTACTAGTGATTGTTTTTTTCTTGATTACGGTTCAATTTGGCAGGCTAGCAACGCTGATTGAGGATCCTGATTACGTGTTCTTGTTGCCGAGAGAATCGGAGATGCCCAAGTTCTTTAAGGCAGGGTATCGCTACAGTCTAGTGATTGCCCTTGCAATTCAAGTGATTCTTTGGTTTATCAGTATTCCGTTCATTGAGAGAACTCTAACTGTTGAAACGATATCGTTGCTGTGTTCACTAGTTTTGTTGAAGATAACTTGGCTAACTAGCGATTTCATTCGGAAGTTTAAGGTAAAAACCTGGTTGTCAAACCGACTATTTTTCCGGTGGTGTTGGCCACTTGTTGTTTTGGGCATCAGTTTGTACACAAACGCTGTACTGGGTACTATCTTTGCCTTGGTTATGTTATTAATAAGCTTGGTATTTTCTATGCGGTTAACAGTTAATGTGCCGGTTGATTGGCAAACAGCAATTAGCGATGAAAATAGTCGAATGCACACTATTTACTCATTCTTTAACTTGTTTACAGACGTTAAGTCGATGAGCGGTTCTGTTAACCGACGAAAATATCTTGACTGGGTAGTTTCCAAAATTAAACTTAAGTCAGAAAATACCTATTTGTATCTCTATTCTCATGGTATTATTAGGGATACAGAAATGAGCGGATTGTTTGCTCGGCTAACCTTGATTGGAATGGTGCTATTGGCGTTTATCGCAGGGACTTGGTTACCAGTGATCCTTTCGGTACTGTTCATCTATTTGATTGGGTTCCAACTGATTCCGTTTTATTATCACTTTGATAACAATGCCTTCGTGCACATTTATCCAATTGATAGGAAAAATCAGTTAAGTAGTTTTCAAACGGTAATTAGGAATATGTTGACAGTCACTGCAGTGCTATTTGCGGTTGTGGTTATCCTAGTTAATCTGCACAATCCAGTTACCATTATTGCCGTGATTGTTGCCGAAATTTTGGAACTACTTGGATTCGTATACTTGTATGTTCCAAGCAGAATAAAAAAGGCGTATTCTAAGCGCTAATCTCATAGGCTGAGGTGCTTTTGCCCCCCAGCTTTAATTATGTAAAAAGAAAGAAGGCGGTTTTGATGCGAGTAAGAAAAAAGCCCTGGGCAGAACCATATATTAAAGAACATCAAGAATATATCGTGCTTGATCCTCAAAGTTATTTAGGAAAATGGCAAGATAGATTTGCAAAGAAGCAACCACTCCACGTGGAAATTGGAACTGGAAAGGGCCAATTTATCATTCAAATGGCAAAAAAATATCCCGACGTTAACTTTATCGGGATAGAATTACAGGAGTCAGTTATTGCCACTGCGTTAAGATCATTTTTAGAGGACCCAACTCCTAATTTACAATTTGTTTTAACTGATGGTGGGGACGTAAACGAATTCTTTACAGCTCATGAGATTGAAAAAATTTACCTTAATTTCTCTGATCCTTGGCCAAAGACTCGACATGCTAAACGGCGTCTAACGTCTCCTGGATTTTTGAAAAGTTATCAAGATGTCTTGAAAACTGATGGTGAAATTGAATTTAAAACTGACAACCGTGGGCTGTTTGAGTATTCTTTGGGTAGTTTTAACAACTATGGGATGCAGTTTGAATATGTCAGTTTAGATCTTCACAAATCACCAGAGGCCGAGGACAACGTTGAAACTGAGTATGAACAGAAATTTAGTCCCCAAGGACCAATCTATAAGCTAGTCGCAAAATTTAATTCATAATAACGTTGTGATCAGTAATTGTTCCAGATTTATCAGCGTAGTATTCGTGAATCAAAGATTGTGAGTTTGAATCTTTATAATCAAGACCAAAGTGGAATACATGTTTGCCGTCATTGGCTTTTTGCTCAAACCAGCTACCAATGAAGGTTAATTCATTGTCGTTGATAGTTGGTTTAACCTTGTTGATCAGCCGATCTTCAAGCGATTCCATTAGTTCTTCTTGTTTTTTTGCGTCGCCAGTTTTTTTAGCGACAAAAAGTGCCATAGAAATGGCTGTAAGTGATAAACTATAAAGAAGAGATTTTACTTGCATATTAATTCCCCCAGTAATTACTTTGTTTAATTGTTGGTTATATTATATATCAAGGATTCTCTTTGTAAATTAACTGATTCATCAGTAGAAAGAAAAGGGATTTTCAATGGAAGTACTTGAGAAAACAAATTACGATAATATGGTCGATCAAATCAAGGATGGCAAGTATATGCTGTTCTTCACAGCCGACTGGTGCCCTGACTGCCGCTTCATTAAGCCAGCAATGCCAGAAATTGAACAGGAATTTTCCGAGTACAAATTTCTCACGGTAGATCGTGATGAAAACATCGACCTTGCCGCTGAAATGGGCATTATGGGAATTCCTAGTTTTGTTGCTTTTTCAGATGGAAAAGAACTAGGTCGCTTTAATAATGGTGATCGCAAAACTAAAAAAGAAGTTGAGGACTTTATCAACTCACTTAATTAATTTGTTATATGGAAAGGTTTTTTAGATGTTAATTGCAAGTTATAACCACAAGGGTACCGGAGATACGTTAGTTGTTTTATTGCGCCAAGATGTGGCGGAACAGGCAAGCACGGTTAAGGATGGCATCGCCAGAATCTTTGACCCGGAGACCGATAATACCCTAGGATACAATTTTTTAAATGCTAGTGAAGTTTTAGATGACCTTGCTGATGTAAACGGACAAGCTCATTTATCAGAGGCAGATGTGGCTAAGCTTAACGAAGCACTTGTTGATGCTGGCTTCCCAGGTGACATTGAATTTGATCCTGAACCTAAATTTGTCATTGGGTATGTTAAAGAAATTAAGGATCATCCAGATTCAGATCACCTTAAGGTTACAACTACAGTAGTCGAAGATGGTAAAGAGTTACAAATCGTTAGTGGTTCGCCCAACATCACGGACAACATTAAAGTGGTAGTTGCTAAAGTTGGTGCTATGATGCCAGATGGATTGATTATTTGGCCTGGTAAACTTCGTGGAGTTGAAAGTGACGGAATGATTAGTTCTGGTCGTGAACTTCACTTAGCTAATGCCCCTCAAAAGAAGGGAGCTTTGATTTTGCCAGATGATTTTGGTGAAGTCGGCACAGAGTTTGATTTTGAAAAGGGTCAACATATTTTTGATTAAAAGAAAAAACGCAGGGGTTTGCAATGGAGCATTATGACGGCCCTGCTTTTTTTCGCAGAAAACGCGAGAAAAAACAGGATTTACCAAAAAAACAACTGAATAGACAACCAAGTGTTCACCAATCAAAAAGTAAGCCTGAACACGCGACTAAGCACCGGCCCACGCCGGTTTCTCGTCCCAAGCAAAAAGCTTTAGATTCTGCTAGGTCTTTTTATGACTTACCTAGATTTAACAGTGCTAGAAAGCAGGAAGTGGAAACTAACAGTTTTTTAACGCAAAAGCGAAGACGTCAGGGAATTTACGAGCTATTCAAGCAAGAGTTAGCGTTAACTACTGATAAGCTCATTTTGATGGCCACTACAGCGAGCGATTATGACTTCGACCTTGATAAGCGCAATGGTAACTTTACTCCTGAACAAAAGTCTGCGTCAGAACCAGTTGAATCATCAGAAATACGAGTTGACAATCAAGAGTTACAAACAGACAACTCAAAACCTGTTGAACATTTTACCGAAACTGATAGTTCTAACCTTGAATCAGCAGAAAAGCCAGTTTCACCAAAGCACGTTAAGGTACGCCGCGGATTAGGAAAATCATTTAGGTCAATGGTTCATCGGGAGCGGGAAAAAGCAAGCAGGCTTAATGTGTTTAACGATCAGAAAAAAACTGAGCTTGATAATCAATCTTCGAATATTGAGAAATCAACCGGTAGTGTCGAGGCCAATTCAGCAACCCCTTCGGCAGACTCTAAACCTGAGTCTGTTGGGTTACATAGTTCTGAAAATCAGTCTTATTCTTCAGAAACGAGTTCTGATAAATTAGATATAACAGCTGACAACTGGGTTCCATCTATTAATTTGCTTGATCATGAGCAGACTAATGATGCTAAACTAAATGATTCTTTTGTTACTGATCAGATAACTAAGTTGAATAAAACGTTATCTGCATTTAAAGTCCATGCTGAAGTTGTTAATTATACTGTAGGGCCAACCATTACCCAATTTGAAGTTAAATTGGCACTGGGAGTCAAGGTTAGTCGAATAACCAATCTCGCTGACGACATCAAACTTGCTCTTGCAGCTAAGGATGTCCGGATTGAAGCTCCAATTCCAGGTAGGTCAACTGTCGGAATCGAAGTTCCTAATCCGCAGTCTCGGCCTGTAAACCTTGCTGAAATTATCGATTCTCCGGAATTTATTAACAATGCTGCTACCTTGTTAGCAGCAGTTGGTGAGGATATTTCGGGAAAACCAGTTGTTGGCGATATCGCTAAGATGCCTCATGCATTAATAGCTGGTGCAACTGGCTCTGGTAAGAGTGTCTTTATTAATGGGCTGTTGACCTCATTACTGTATAAGGCGAGTCCAGCTGACTTGAAGCTGCTACTGATTGATCCTAAGGCGGTAGAATTGTCAATGTACAGTGGGATTCCACATTTATTGGCACCAGTCATTTCAGATCCACAGACAGCTACTCAGGCTTTGAAGTGGGTAACCAAGGAAATGGATGAGCGGTACGAAAAGTTAGCAGCCGCTTCGGTTCAAAATATTAAACAATTTAATGACCGAGCTGAGGAAGCAGGAGAGTACGGTCTTAAGATGCCGTATATCTTAATCGTAATTGATGAATTGGCTGATTTAATGATGGTATCTTCTCAGGATACTGAAACTTATATTGCTAGAGTAACTCAAAAGGCAAGAGCTGCAGGAATTCACTTGATTGTTGCTACCCAAAGGCCTAGTGTTGATGTAGTTACTGGAACAATTAAAAATAATATTCCAACAAGAATTGCGTTTGCCGTTTCCAGTCAGATAGATTCCCGGACGATTTTAGATTCATCAGGGGCAGAAAAATTGCTTGGTCGAGGGGATATGCTTTACTTAAGAAGTGGGGCATCTAAACCTGTTAGGCTACAGGGAGCTTTCGTTAAAAATGATGAAATTCACCGTGTAATTGATTTTGTCCGCAGTACCGGTTCACCGCACTACCAGTTTTCTCCGGAGCAACTTAAGAAGTCTTACGAAGAGGCCGAGCAAAACGACCCGATTATGGGAGACGTTTTAGAATATATTGCCGGAGAAGACTCAATTTCCACTTCTAAGCTACAACGAGTTTTTTCAATCGGTTATAATAGAGCTGCAACTATTATTGATGATCTTGAAGATCAACACTATATTTCTGAACAGCACGGGTCTAAACCTAGGGAAGTTTATTACCGTAAAAACAGTGATCAGGAATAAAAATATATTTAGTTAGGAAGAGAGATATGGATTCAGATACTACTTATCATTTTGTAGGAATTAAGGGGACAGGGATGAGCGCTATGGCACTCATTTTGCATGATCGTGGCATGAGTGTTCAAGGTTCAGATATTGAACAATACACTTTTACTCAACGAGGATTAGAAAAAGCCGGCATTAAAGTAATGACATTTGATCCTAGCAATATTCATGAAGGATTAACTGTGATTGCTGGAAACTCATTTAATGATGATCATCCAGAAATCAGAAAAGCTCGTGAAATGGGGCTCACAGTTTACCGCTATCACGATTTCTTGGGCAAAATGATTGAAGGCAAAACTAGTATTGGAGTTGCTGGTGCTCACGGTAAGACTAGTACCACTGGCTTGCTTGCACATGTCCTTTCTGGAATTTCACCAACAGATTATTTAATCGGCGATGGCTCAGGAAAAGGTGTTCCTGACGCGCGTTTCTTTGTGTACGAAGCAGATGAATATCGCCGCCATTTCTTAGCTACATATCCAGATTACGCAATCATGACCAATATTGATTTTGATCATCCCGACTACTACGAAAGCATTGATGATGTTCGCAGTGCATTTGATACTTTTGCTAGCCAAGTTAAGAAGGGGATTTTTGCTTGGGGCGATGACGAGAATCTGCGTAAGTTGAAGGCTGATGTACCTGTCTATTATTATGGCCTCAAGGATACTGACGATTTCCAAGCCGTTGACGTTAAACGGACTACTAGTGGTTCAACATTTACTGTTATGTATCATGGCGAATCACTTGGGGAATTTGAGGTTCCACTTTATGGAGAACACAACGTGCTTAACTCTTTAGCAGTTATTGCTGTGGCATATTTCGAAAAGGTAGACCTTGCCGAAATTCGTCGCGAATTGTTAAGCTTCTCAGGGGTTAAACGGCGGTTCTCTGAACGCAAAGTTGCCGATATGACGATTATTGATGACTATGCTCACCACCCATCTGAAATTAAGGCTACTTTGGACGCCGCTAGACAAGAGTACCCAAGTAAAGAAATTATTGTGGTATTCCAGCCACATACTTTCAGCCGGACGATCGCCCTGATGGACGATTTTGCTAAGAGTCTTAATAAAGCTGATAAAGTTTTCTTGACTGACATTTATAGCTCACCACGTGAGAAGTCAGGTAAGGTATCTTCCCAAGATCTTGGTGCTAAAATTACCAAGGGTGGAGAAATTCTTAAAGTTGAAAATATGTCACCATTGTTGGACTTTGACAACGATGTCGTAATCTTCATGGGTGCTGGTGATATCCAGAAGTATGAACAGGCTTATGAAGAACTTCTAAGTCACCTAAGTAAAAAAATAAATTAATTTTTCCTTATACTGACCATTAATTGAGCAAAGTTGCTTGATTAATGGTTTTTCTTTGCTAAAATTATCTAAACAGATATAAAAAGGAGCGGTTTAATTGAACAATTTTCCCAATGAAGATGCTCGTCGAGTTGTAAATGCAGATTCTGGTTTGAATTCATTCTTATCTAAAATGTATGGTTGGATGGCACTAGCAGTTTTAGTGTCAGCAGCTACTGCTTACTTTGTAGTTAATGTTGGTCAAGGCCAAATTGTTTACACCATGATGGCAAATCCATTTCTTAAGTGGGGGTCGTTAATTGCTTGGATGATTATTCCAATCATGATTTCTTTTCAAGCGCTAAAGCGACCAACCTTTAGTTTTGGAATGCTGATGCTTTATTCAGTGTTAACTGGCTTCGTTTTTTCAAGCTACTTGTTGATCTATACGGGAGCTTCAGTATTAGCTGCGTTCCTTAGCGCATCGGCAATCTTTATTACGATGGCTGTGATTGGTTTAACCACCAAGAAGAATTTAAATCGACTTGGTACTCAGGTGTTTGGTGCTTTAATCGGTTTAATGGTGGCAATGGTAATCAATATGTTACTAAAGAGCAGTGCCATTGGCTTCTTCATTTCAATTGCAGCAGTTATTATCTTTTCAATTTTGACGATGTATGATTCAAATAGAATGGCAAAGATGTACATGCAATACGGTAGCACTGGTCAAGTTTCAATTACTGGGCTTGCGGTGTCAGGCGCATTACAACTTTATCTAGACTTTATTAACTTGTTCATCCAATTGCTTAATATCTTGGGTGTTGTGGATGATCGTTAATCTTGGTTGATAGCAAAAATCAGAAGTAATCTGCAAGGATGCTTCTGATTTTTTGTTTGTAGAAATCAAATAAGAATAATTCTAAATCAGCTTGGGAATTATTAACTGACCCGTGGTAAAATTAATGAGAAGTATACAAATGTTAGGGAGATTCTAATGCCAAAAAAATTATTATTAATCGATGGAAATAGTGTTGCTTTTAAAGCGTTCTATGCGCTTTACACCTCAATGGATAGGTTTGTTAATTCAGAGGGATTACACACTAGTGCTATGTATGGATTTAACTTGATGTTAAATAAGGTGTTAGAAGATGAACAACCTACTGATATGCTAGTGGCGTTTGACGCTGGCAAAACGACGTTTAGAACTAAAATGTTTGATGATTACAAGGGTGGTCGGAGCAAAACACCAACGGAGTTGTCAGAACAGTTTCCGTTCTTAAAAGAAATGTTAGCGGCGAGGGGAATCAAGACTTATGAACTCCCCAATTATGAGGCTGACGATATTATTGGTACGCTGGCAAAAAAAGCCGAGGATGCCGGCGATTATGAAACTGTAATTGTTACTGGAGATCGGGATTTAACCCAACTAACTTCTGCCACAACTACTGTGCAGGTTTCTAAAAAAGGGGTAACTGATTTGGAGTCATATACTCCAGCTTACGTTGAGGAGAAGTTAGGAGTTAAGCCGAGCCAAATTATCGAAATTAAGGGGCTTCGTGGCGATAATTCCGATAATTATCCAGGAGTTGAAAAGGTCGGTGAAAAGACTGCTGTTAAGCTAATCCAGCAATTTGGAAACATTGATAATATTTATGAAAACCTTGATGATGTTTCTGGGAAAAAATTAAAGGAACACTTGATCAACGATAAAGATAAAGCGTTAATGGCAAGAACATTGGCGACAATTAATCGAGATTCACCAATTGAAGTGAGTCTTAAAGATTTGGCTTATACAGGTGACGATCCTGAAAAATTACCGGCATTTTATGAAAAAATGGGCTTTAAGTCGTTTCTTGATAAGTTAGACACAGCTGATGAGGTTGATCAAAGCACCGAAATCGAATATCAAGAACTAACTAATGAAAATATTGCAAATTTGAGTAAATTTAAAGATGAGTTCTCAATCCAAGTTGAACTTAGTGCTGAGAACTATCATACTGCCGAAATTGTCGGCTTTGCCATTGGTAGTGGTGATGACTGGTATGCAAGTAATGACAGTAGCTTACTAAAGAGTAAGGTCCTTAAACAATTGCTTGAATCGGACGACGTTAAAGTTAATGTATTTGACGCAAAACGGACCTATGTCGCTTTGAACCGGTTAGGAATAAAACTAAACGCGGTTGATTTTGATATGCTGTTAGTTTCATACCTATTGGACACAAGCAATAATAGCAACGATGTGGCAACGATTGCCCGTAGTCAGGGATATCGTAATATTCAAACTGATGAGGATGTTTACGGAAAGGGTGCCAAACGGCATATTCCAGTTGACCAACCAGAATTTCTTGACCACCTGGTTCATAAGGCGTGTGCAATTGACCGACTTCATGAACAAATGTTTACTGAGTTAGACAAACACGACCAGACAAAGTTGTACCGGGATATGGAAATTAAGATTGCCTTTGTTCTTTCTAGAATGGAAATTGCTGGAATCAAGGTGCTTCCAAATACGCTTGAGGAAATGGGCAGTAAATTCAAAGAACGACAAAGTGAAATTGAACAACAGATTTTTAACCAAGCTGGGGAAGAATTTAACATTGGTTCTCCAAAACAATTAGGAGTAATCCTGTTTGAAAAGTTGGGACTACCGGTTATTAAGAAAACTAAGACGGGCTATTCGACTGCAGTGGATGTTTTGGAAAAGCTGGCACCAGAAGCTCCAATCGTGCAGAATATATTGGAATATCGCCAAATAAGTAAGTTGCTTTCAACGTACATTGAAGGCTTATTAAAAGTTATTCATCCTGAGGACTCCAAGGTTCATACTAGGTACTTGCAAACGTTGACAGCAACCGGCAGACTTTCATCGGTTGATCCTAATTTACAAAACATTCCAGTGAGAACCGATGAAGGAAAGAGAATTCGCTCGGCGTTTGTTCCTAGTCACAAAGGTTGGCACATCTTCTCCTCTGATTATTCTCAAATTGAGTTACGGGTGTTAGCATCATTATCTGGTGATAAGAACATGCAAGAGGCATTTAAATCTGGTGAGGATATTCATGCTGAAACCGCCCGGAGAATTTTCGGATTGGATTCTAATGCAGACGTAACGCCTAATTTACGTCGCCAAGCCAAGGCCGTTAACTTTGGAATCGTTTATGGGATTTCTGATTATGGTTTGGCTAACAATACTGGAATTTCTAGAAAACAAGCACACGAGTTCATTGAGAGGTATTTTGAAGAGTACCCAGGTGTGAAAAAATATACGGAGGATATCGTTAAGTTTGCCCGGGAAAAGGGTTATGTAGAAACGATTGCTCATCGCCGTAGATACTTACCAGATATCAATTCAAAGAGCTTTAACCTAAGATCATTTGCTGAGAGAACTGCTATGAACACACCTATTCAAGGAAGTGCTGCAGACATCATTAAAATTGCGATGATTAAGATGGATGAAGCCTTGGCCAACATGGATACTCGGATGCTTCTTCAAGTGCATGATGAGTTGATTTTTGAGGTTCCAGACGAGGAGTTAGCCACAGTTCAAGAACTGATCCCTAAGGTTATGGACTCAGCTATCAAACTTGAAGTACCACTTAAAGTTGAAAGCCATTTTGGTGATACTTGGTACGAAGCAAAATAATTAATGTCAGTGAGGTTTTTTTATGCCAGAATTACCTGAAGTTGAAACTGTTCGGCGAGGTCTAAATGAACTTGTTGGTGGCAGTGAAATAAAAACTATTGAAGTCCTGTATCCCAAGATGCTTAACAATCTGACCGCTGATCAGTTTATTGCCACATTAAGTGGCAGGACAATTGAAAAAGTAGATCGTCGGGGAAAATATTTGTTAATTAGGCTATCAGGCGACTTAACTATTGTTTCTCATTTACGGATGGAAGGAAACTATGATGTTGTCCCTGAAGGTACGACACCCCACAAGCATACGCACATCATCTTTCATCTAACTGATGGGCGTGAATTAAGATATAACGACACTCGTAAATTTGGACGAATGGCGGTGGTCAATACTGGAGATGAGTACACCGTTTCTGGATTGAAAACAATTGGTCCTGAGCCAACTGAAAAAACTTTGAAGCTTGAATACATGGAACAGATTTTTGCAAAGAGTAAGAAGGCAGTTAAGCCATTTCTACTTGATCAAAGTAAGATTGCCGGACTAGGTAATATCTATGCTGATGAAGTGTTATGGATGAGTAAAATTCATCCTGAGAGGCCTGCAAACTCATTAACGATTGCTGAATTAAAGGAATTAAGAAGCAACATTATTCTGGAACTGCAAAAGGCAATTGCTGGTCACGGAACAACCGTCCACTCTTACTCCAACGCATATGGTGAAGCCGGCAGTTTTCAGAATCAGTTGAATGTTTACGGACGTGAGGGAGAACCTTGTTTGCGCTGCGGTACCCCAATCGTGAAGATTAAGTTGGCTCAACGGGGAACGCATTTTTGTCCTAATTGTCAGGTACTAACTGAGGAGTGATCGTTTGTCAAAAATTGTTGGTTTAACGGGTGGAATCGCCACAGGAAAAACCCAGGTATCAAACTATTTAAAGACATTTGGAATCCCAATAATTGATGCTGACATTGTTACCAAAATGGTTGAGGCTAAAGGTCATGAGGGATTAGTTGCCATCATTTCTGAATTTGGTGAAGATTTTCTTGATGTAAACGGCGAGTTAGACCGCAAAAAGCTGGCGCAAACCGTCTTTAGCTCAGATAGTGAGTTAAAAAGATTAGTCAGGGTGATCAACCCGTTTATTGGTAGTGAAATTTACCGTCAGATTAATGAGTTGAAAGACCAAAAAATGGTGGTGTTAGACGCTCCAACATTGTTTGAAAATGGTTATAATAGTATAGTTGATGAAACGGTGGTTGTTTATACTGACCCCGTAAAGCAGCTTTCAAGATTGATTAATCGAAACCAGCTATCTATCACTGATGCAATGGCTAGAATCAATAGTCAATGGTCATTAGAAACGAAACGAGATTTAGCTGATGTAATAATTTATAATTCAAAAGAATTCGATTTGACTAAACTCCAAATCGATGACTGGTTAAGAAACGAAGAATTTTAAGGAGTGAACGTTCATGCAGTGTCCTCATTGTGGTCACAATGGATCAAAGGTTGTTGACAGTCGGCCAACGGACGATGGTCGGGTAATTAGAAGACGGCGAGAATGTGAAAGTTGTGGCTTTAGGTTTACGACATTTGAACGAGTAGAAGCTACCCCATTATTGGTCATCAAAAAGAACGGGAACCGTGAAGAATTTAACCGCGAAAAGTTGATGAAGGGAATCGTTAGGTCCGCAGAAAAGCGGCCTGTGTCTATGAATGCAATCACAGACTTGGTTGACAAAGTTGAGAATAAATTGCGTTCAACCGGTGATAGCGAAGTCACAAGTACTGAAATTGGTGAATATGTGATGGAGGATTTGGCCTCACTTGACCAAATTGCCTACATCAGGTTTGCCTCTGTGTATCGCCAATTTAAAGATATGTCTGTTTTTTATAAAGAGTTAAAAGAAATGATGGAAAAAACAAGCGGCAACCCAACCGATTCAAAAAACAGTGGTGATAAATAAATGTTAAGCGAAGAAAAGCTGTCTCCTGACAGTCGGTTTGTGGCATCTAACCAAAATGGTAATCAGGAATTAAATTTAAGCGTTCTTACCAATTTGTATTTACCTTTGATTGGCGCAAACGCTTTTTCGTTATACACATTTTTGTTTGGTGTTGCTAGGTCTGACCAACACACTTACCGGGTTCATTCATTCTACGAGATTCAGTCCTCGCTTAGCCTATCGTTAGAGTCAATTCAAACTGCTCGAAGAAAGTTAGAGGCTGTTGATCTAATGGCAACTTTCAAGACAAATGAGTCGCTTTTTGAATTTTCTGTGCAACTACCACTTTCTTCTGTTGAGTTTCTCAAGACGGACTTACTAACAACTCTACTGTTAGGTACAGTCGGTGAGCGAACTTTTAAGCAATTGGTAGGTCGGGTTGATGCCCCTAGAGAGCAAGCAAAACAAGCTGAAAACATTTCAGCATCGCTATTGGATGTTTTTTCAGTTCCTAAGTCTGTAATTGATCAGCCGTCTGCTGAGGTTGCTTCAGTTAAAAATCAACAAATTACCACAAATAAATTATCTGCAAATCAGCAAGATTTAAAAGAGCACCCATTTGATTTTGACCTATTATTAGAAATGTTACGCACATCATTCGTTGACATTGAAAGTGTGAAGGCGGCATACAATCCAATTATTGCTGAACATCTTTTGTATGACATTGATGAAATCAACATGAGCAAGTTGATTTTAAAGGCAGTTGATTTAAAGACAAACCAAGTTGATACAAAGCGACTTAGCGTGTTGGTAGCAGATAAATATGGGATTGGTAAACGACAAACGAGTAGTCGGGTGGCTCAAGCTAGTAGTTCTCAGGCATCTAAGACTGATTTAAGTGGTTTCGATTCACAAATCCAGCAAATTATTACCATTGCTCAAAAGACAGCCCCGATTGCATTTTTAAACCAAATCAAGAAGCAGAAGGGCGGTTTTGTTTCTAGTAACGAACAACGAGTGATTCGTGATTTAGTTACTAGAGATATATTGCCAGCCGAGGTAATCAATATCTTGTCCTACTACGTTTTGGTGAATCTTGGGAATGCGACTTTGAATAAGGCGCTAGCAGAGACAATTGCCAACGATTGGACACAGCACAAAGTAAATACTGCTCCCGAAGCAATCAAAGCGATTGAGAGTCGTAATGAGGCTAAGGTAAATCAGAAACCTCAAGTAAGAAGAAACAATGGTAGACATACCGTTAAAGAAACTTTACCTGACTGGGCAAAACGAAATAAAGATAACAAACCACAAGCTACGACAAAGACCGCATTAACTCCTGAACAGGAGAAGTTGCTTGATGAAAAACTTAAAAATTTAAAAAAAGAAAAGTAGGTGAGAGAATTGGAAAAAGTGTCTGATACAATGAAACGGATTATGGCTAGTAAACACTTGAACGGTGATTTCGCCACTTTGGTGAACACGGTAAAACAAGACGCCGAAATTCAAAGTTTTGTGAAAGAACACCAAGATGAATTAGCGGATGACGCTGTTGATCGTTCAATTGCAAAATTGTACGAATTTTATAACGTCAAACAAAAGGCTGCCAAGCAAGAAAAAACTTTTGCTCCAGGTTATCTACCTCATTTAGTAGTTAATGATAGGCTAATTGACATCTCGTATAGTGCCTCTCCTGAAGTAATTGCTCGCCAAAAGGAACAGGCACAAAAACGGTTAGTTACTAATATTTTGATGCCTAAAGATATTCAAAATGCGAGTTTGGATGACTATTATCGTGATGGAAATAAGAGTATTGCTTTGGCTGAGGCCGTTGAGTTCGTTAGTGGCATGGAAAGCGAACCAAAGAAGTTTCATAAAGGCCTGTATTTGTATGGACCTTTTGGAATTGGGAAAACTTACTTACTTGGAGCGATTGCTCGCCAACTTGCACTCTCTGGTATTCAAACAACGTTAGTACATTTTCCAAGTTTGGCTGTTGAAATGAAATCTGCAATTTCTGATAACTCGGTTGCTGGTAAGATTGATGCAATCAAGAAGTCACCAGTTTTGATGATCGATGATATCGGTGCAGATTCAATGTCTAGCTGGGTTAGGGATGATATTCTCGGAGTCATTCTGGAATATAGAATGCAGCAGCAATTACCTACATTCTTCTCGTCTAATTTTTCAATGGATCAGCTTGAGGATGAACATTTACGAATAAATCAACGTGGGGATGATGAACCACTTAAGGCAAGGCGACTAATGGAACGAATCCGTTTCTTGGCAAAGCCGATAGAAGTTGAAGGCCCGAATCGACGTTTAAATTAAAAATTAATTTGACAACGATAAGAGTGACCCTTATACTTTAATCGATATAGAAAAGACATGATTATTTCAACTCATCACAGGGAGGGTTCTTCTAGCCTGGAAGAGAACCCGTTAAGATTGAAATGATTACCACTTTTCGACAATGGATTGCGGACAATGCTATCCCGGTTGGTAACCGTTAGCAGCCACTTGAGAGCTTTTATTTAATAAAGTAATATGGGTGGAACCGCGCTAAATGCGTCCCTGGTGTATATTTGTGCACCAGGGATTTTTTTGTGGTTCCAGAAAAAAAGGAGAGAGTACAATGGCAGATTTATCATTTGAATTTCCAGATGGCAGCGTAAAGCAATTTGCTGACGCAGTGGTTGGTGAAGAAATTGCAAAATCAATTTCAATTAGTCTTGCAAAGAAGGCAGTTGCCGCTAAAGTTGATGGCAAGCTTCACTCAGTAAATGAACCTTTACATAAGGGTGGTAAGCTTGAAATTATCACTAAGGACAGTGAAGAAGGATTAACTGTCTTAAGACAAACTGCAGCCCAGATCTTAAAGATGGCAATCAACCAAGATTTCACTAACGTTAAGATTGGTGAAAGTGTTGCTGACGAAGACGGTTTTTACGTTGATACTGACAAGCCTGACACTCAAATCAGTGTTGATGAACTTGAAGGTTTATCAAAGACAATGAAAAAAATTGTTTCAGACAATTTAGAAATCAAGTCAGTTGAGTTATCTGTTGCTGATGCTAAGGCATTAGCAGGTGAAGATCCATATCAAAATTCTTTGATTGATAAGTTAGCTGTCGATGGCCAAGTTCTCTACAACGAAATTGGCGATTTCAAGGGAATTGCCGAAGGTGCCGTTCTTCCTAAGACTGGTGCTGTTAAGATTTTCAAGTTACTTTCAGTAGCTGGTGCTTATTGGGAAGGTAAGTCATCTAACCCAATGCTTCAAAGAATTTATGCAACTGCATTTAACAAACAAGGTGAACTTGATGAAGATTTGAAGAAGCGTCAAGAAGCCCATGATCGTGATCACCGAGTTATCGGTAACCAGCTTGATTTATTCTTTGTTGACCCCAAGGTTGGTGCAGGTCTTCCTTACTGGATGCCAAACGGTGCAACAATTAGAAGAACAATCGAACGTTATATCATTGACCGTGAAGTTGCGAATGGTTATAAGCACGTTTATACCCCAGTTCTGGCTAACTTAGACTTATACAAACAATCAGGTCACTGGGATCACTACCGTGAAGATATGTTCCCACCAATGGACATGGGTGATGGTGAAATGCTTGAATTACGTCCAATGAACTGTCCATCGCATATTCAAGTTTACAAGCATCACATTCGTTCATACCGTGAATTACCACTTAGAATTGCTGAACTTGGTATGATGCACAGATACGAAAAATCAGGTGCGTTGTCAGGACTACAACGAGTTCGTGAAATGACTTTGAATGACGGTCATACATTTGTAACTCTTGACCAAATTCAAGAAGAATTCCAAAAAATTCTTAAGTTGATGGTTTCTGTATACCACGATTTCGATATTAATGACTACACATTCCGTTTGAGTTACCGTGATCCTCAAAACACTGAAAAGTACTTTGATGATGATGAGATGTGGAATCGTGCTCAAAGCATGTTAAAGAACGCCATGGATGAACTTGGATTGGATTATGTAGAAGCTGAAGGTGAAGCCGCATTCTACGGTCCTAAGTTGGATGTTCAAACGAAGACTGCACTTGGTAACGAAGAAACTCTATCAACAATCCAATTAGACTTCATGTTGCCAGAACGTTTTGACCTTCATTACATTGGAGAAGATGGTAAGGAACACCGTCCAGTTATGATTCACCGTGGCCTAGTTTCTACTATGGAAAGATTTACTGCTTACCTAACTGAAATTTACAAAGGTGCATTCCCAACTTGGTTAGCACCACAACAAGTTAAAATTATTCCTGTTAGTGAACAAAAGCATGGTAAGTTTGCTCAGGAAATTGGTGAAAAGCTTCGTGGGTTTAACATTAGAGCTGATGTTGAAGAAAGACCTGAAAAGATGGGTTACTTGATTCGTGATGCCCAAACTCATAAGATTCCATATACCTTGGTCGTTGGTGACGAAGAAATGAACTCTGGTTCAGTTTCAGTACGTAAGTATGGTGAGGATGATTCTAAGTCAGAATCAGTGGATAGTTTTGTTGATGAAATTAGACACGATATTGACACTTACTCTAGAAATGAAGATTAATTAGTGCCCTTGACACTAATTTGATTCAATGGTATTCTATTAAAGTTCGAAAGAAAGCAAAGCAGAAGCAACCCGCTTCTCGCCTTAGTAAAATTGTTTACTGGGCATGATATCGAGTCAGGACTGATCACTTGTGAACAGTCTTGTAATTGAGCGGGCGCACTGTGTGCCCGCTTTTTTCTGCTTTTAATCAATTTTGGAGGTGAATTACCATAGCAAAAGATATGATGGTTAATGACGGAATTCGCGCTCGTGAGGTTCGACTTATCGGGGCCAATGGTGATCAACTTGGTGTTAAGTCTAAGGATGAAGCTTTAAAGCTTGCCGAAGACGCTGAGTTGGACTTAGTTTTGGTTGCTCCTAAAGCTAAGCCACCAGTAGCAAAGATTCTGGATTATGGGAAATATCGTTTCGAGCTTCAAAAGAAGGAACGCGAATCTCGTAAGAAACAAAAAGTCATCAGTGTTAAAGAAGTTCGCCTAAGTCCTACAATTGATGTTAACGACTTCAACACTAAGCTTAAGAACGCTAAGAAGTTCTTGGCTAAGGGTGAAAAGGTTCGAGTTTCAATTAGGTTTAAGGGTCGGGCAATTACTCACAAGGATATTGGTCGTGAGGTGCTTGATCGTATGGCGAAGGAAACTGCCGACGTTGCAAACGTTGAGCAAAAAGCCAAAATGGATGGTCGGAGCATGTTCTTAGTGCTTGCGCCAAAAGATTCGGATAAAAAATAGTTAAAATTTTTGAGGAGGAACCATAATGCCTAAACAAAAAACAAACCGCGCTGCCGCAAAGCGTTTCAAAAAGACCGCTAACGGTGGTTTCAAGAGTGCAGCTGCTTACACTAGTCACCGTTTCCACGGTAAGACAAAGAAGCAACGTCGCCAACTTCGTGGCACTCACATGATGGACAGCACTAATGTGAAGACATACAAGAAGTTATTAGCACACTAATCAATTAAAATTAATCGCCAATAATTAGGAGGAATTCGATATGCCACGAGTAAAAGGTGGAACAGTCACACATGCACGTCGTAAGCGTGTTTTAAAATTAGCTAAAGGTTACCGCGGTGTAAAGCATCTTCTTTTCAAGACTGCTAAAGACCAAGTAATGAAGTCACAAACCTACGCATTCCGCGACCGTCGCGCTAACAAGGGTAACTTCCGTAAAATCTGGATTGCCCGTATTAACGCTGCTTCAAGAATCAATGGTTTGAGCTACAGTCAATTTATGCACGGTTTGAAACTTGCTAACATTGATATGAACAGAAAGATGCTTGCTGATCTTGCAGTTAACGATGCAGATGCATTCAAAGCACTTACAGATGAAGCCAAGAAGGCTCTCAAGTAATTTTTGACTTAAACAAGACTTTCACTGGTTAACGGTGGAAGTCTTTTTAAATAATTTAGTAAAAGGGAGTCCCCCTCATGATTTCTAAATTCAAACCAACTTGGATGTTTGGGGATATTTATAGTATTTCTCCAGAATTTCTAACCGCCAACCACATAAAATATGTACTTACTGATCTTGATAACACGCTAATTCCTTGGAACCAAAAGGATGGCGACACAAGATTGTCGTTGTGGCTGAAAGAACTTAACAAGTTTGGAATTAAAGTGATTGTTGTGTCTAATAATAGCCATGACAGAATCGAAAAAGCGGTTGCTGATTATGATGTGGAATTTATTTCAAGAGCATTAAAACCCTTAACAGTAGGGATTAATCGCGCTATGAAACGTTATTCTATTAACCCACGAAATGTGGTCATGGTGGGCGATCAGTTGCTTACTGATATTTTTTCTGCTAATAATAGTGGAATTAAAAGCGCCCTGGTTAAGCCATTGGTCAGTAATGATGGCTGGACTACTTGGTTTAACCGTTTTGTTGAAAAATATGTATTTAAACTACTAAAGAAAAAGTATTCTGATATACACTGGCAATAGGAGGAAGTATATGGCTGAAAATGAAATTATAGTTGCTGGAGAAGTGGTTCACTGTATAGGTTGTGGTGCCGCAATTCAAACAGTGGATAAAGCTAAACCTGGGTATACCCCGGAGTCGGCACTTAACAAAGGTCTAGAATCTGGTGAGGTATATTGTCAACGTTGCTTTAGGCTCCGTCATTATAACGAAATTGTCCCAGTTGGATTAACTGACGATGACTTTTTAAAGTTGTTGTCTAGTATTTCAGCCACTGACTCATTGATTGTCTATGTAGTAGATGTTTTTGACGTTAACGGCAGTTTAATTCCAGGATTACACCGATTAGTTGGAGATAACCCGGTACTACTTGTAGGAAATAAAGTGGACATTTTGCCAGCTTCATTTAAGCATAAAAAGGTTGCTGACTGGTTGCGTCAGCGCGCTAATGCCGCTGGTTTGAGACCGATTGGTGTTCAATTGGTTTCAGGAAAGACAAACGCTGATGTTGATAGTTTGCTAAAACAAATTGAAAAATATCGCGATGGCAAGGATGTTTACGTTGTTGGGGTTACTAACGTTGGTAAATCAACACTGATCAACCAAATTATTAGTCAATCCACTGGTGTTAAGGATTTGATCACGACCTCTAGGTTCCCAGGAACGACATTAGATAAGATTGAAATTCCTTTGGAAGACGGCCAGACATTGGTCGATACACCCGGAATCATCCAACCAGAACAGATGGCGCACTTATTATCAGGGTCGGAACTTAAACTAGTTACGCCACAAAAGATGATTAAGCCGAAGGGATACCAATTAAACCCAGAACAAACACTATTTCTGGGTGGCTTAGGTCGTTTTGATTACGTGTCTGGCGATAAAAAGCATGGATTTACAGTTTATGCGGAGAATAGTCTATATCTTCACAGGACAAAACTGGAAAATGCTGATGAGTTTTACGCTGGTCACGTAGGTGGCTTACTAACACCGCCGGAGTCCGACAATGCTGATAAATTTGGCAAGTTAGTTCCGCATGAATTTAAGACTACTGAAAAAAGTGACATTGTAATTGAAGGTTTAGGTTGGATTACTGTTCCTGCTGGTGTAGTTGTTCGTGGATGGGCACCAAAGCAAGTTGCTGTGTTGATTAGACCAGCAATGATTTAGAGGAGTAAATAATGGAATTAAAAGGTAAACAAAGAAGATTATTAAAATCAAAAGCTAACAGGATGAAGCCAATTTTTTCGGTTGGGAAAAATGGTCTTTCGGAAGTGTGGCTCGAAGAAGTTACCAATGCAATTGAAAAGCGAGAATTGATGAAGATCAATATCTTACAAAATGCTGACGTATCAACTGATGATGTAAGAAATTATATTGAAAAGAACTCTGATATCATGGCTATTCAAGTAATTGGCCGAAACTTAGTTTTATTTAAACAAGCAGGCGATCCTGATAATCGTAATGTATCAGTGGAAGTAACATCAATCTAGGAGTGTTAAAACATGACAAAGGTTGCTAGTACAGTTCAAACTTATGCAAAAACTCAATTAAGCACCAAAAATGAGCGGAAAAAAATTGGCTTGTTAGGTGGGACATTTAACCCGCTCCATAATGGCCATTTGATTATTGCTGAACAGGTAATTGACCAGTTAGGGCTTGATGAAATCCGGTTTATGCCGGATTATATGCCCCCACATGTCGATAAAAAATTAGCTATTGATGCAAGAGATCGGGTATCAATGATTAATGGGTCGATAAGGGACAATCCCCACTTTGCAATTGAGATGGAGGAGATTGCCCGAGGTGGAACAAGCTATTCGTATGATACGATGGTCGCACTTAAGCGCCGTAATCCCAATTATGAATATTACTTTATTATTGGTGGTGACATGGTGGAGTATCTGCCAAAGTGGTACAAAATTGATGAGTTAGCTAAGCTAGTTACGTTTGTTGGAGTCAAACGAGATGGGTACAAAACCACCTCAAAATACCCAATTATTTGGGTTGACGTTCCGTTTATTGATATTTCATCAACATTGATCCGTTCTAAGGTTAGAGCAAGGCATTCCATTAAGTACTTGGTTCCTTCATTTGTTGAAAAATACATTAAGGAGAATGGTTTATATGCAAACTAAAGACATTGTTTATCAGGGAAAATATACGCAACTTACTCGTCTCGAACTTGTCGATCGCTTGAAGTCAGCCCTGACTGAATCGCGATTTCAACACGTTTTGCGAGTTGAGCAGAGTGCCGTAGACTTAGCGGAGCAAAATAATATTGATCCTGAACGGGCTAGTATCGCTGGTTTAGTTCACGATTATGCAAAGCAACGCCCAGATGAAGACTTTATTGAAGCCATTAAGTTAAACCAACTAGACCCAAACTTGCTAAATTACGGCAACGCAATTTGGCATGGGGTTGTTGGTTGGCTATTTGTTAAGGATGAATTGGGAATTAACGATATTGAAATTTTGAATGCTGTTAATTATCATACAGTTGGTCACGAGACAATGACCAAGTTAGAGCAAATTGTTTATATGGCGGATTACATTGAACCAAACCGAAACTTTCCTGGAGTAGACGAAGCCCGTAAGCTAACGCACCAAGATTTAGCATTAGGGGTGGCATACCAGACGAAGCAGACCTTAGAGTATTTAGTAAAGAACAATCGACCAGTATTTCCACAGACAGTGATTACCTATAATAGTTGGGTTCCTGGAAGTGGTTTGGAATAATAGGAGGATTTATGAATAGTAAAGAAATTGCACAAATCGCGGTTAGAGCTGCTGACAGCAAACGGGCCGAAGATATTGTGGTGTTGGATATGGAAAATGTTAGTTTAATGGCAGATTACTTTGTGATTGCCGATGCTAACTCAAACAGACAAGTTAAGGCGATTGCCGATGAGATTACCTCACAAGCATCTGCTGCTGATGTGGAAATTTACCAAGTTTCCGGTAAGGAAAGTGCTAAGTGGATTCTGATTGATTTAGGAGACGTGATTGTTCATGTTTTCCAAAAGGACGAAAGAGAATTCTACAATTTAGAAAAATTGTGGTCAGAAGCACCACTAGTTGACACTCGGGACTGGATTGAGGCATGATTTACGAAAAATTCGCTAAATTTTATGACGAATTGTTTGATGATGACTTATACACGGACTGGGGCAATTACTTTGCCGAACGGGTTGATAAGTCAGCTAGCGTGATGGATTTAGCGTGTGGTACGGGTAAGCTTGCAATTGAACTTATTCGCCAAGGATATAACGTTGTTGGTTCTGATATCTCGGAAGACATGCTGAAGTTAGCAAGTGAGCACGCCCAGACAGCAAATGTTAACTTACCATTGGTTCAGATGGATATGCTGGCCATGGATGGCTTGCCAAATTTTGATGCAATATCGTGTTTCGATGATTCACTTTGCTATTTGACTGAAGATGGTCAGCTTGAACAGGCTTTTTCTGAAGTTAATGCTCATTTAACGGCTGGAGGAGTGTTCTTATTTGATGTAATCACTCCGTATCAGACTGATAAGGTTTATCCTGGTTACATGTTTAATGATCGAACTGACGACTCGGCATTTATGTGGTCATCATATTCAACTGATGACTCTGAGCATGCAATTGAGCATGACTTGGTATTCTTCTTATACAATGAAGATAAGGAAGCGTATGAGGCATATAACGAAGTTCACGATGAACGTTCATTTTCTCTTGCAGAATATCAACAAAAATTGAATGATGCAGGTTTTACTGCCGTGAAGGTTACAACTAATTTTGGTAAGGAACCATACCAAGAAAACGTTAAACGATGGTTCTTTGAATGTAAGAAGGGATAGTAAGGTGGACACTGCGGTTGGGATTGTTGCTGAATACAATCCGTTTCATAATGGACATCAATATTTAGCTGCTCAAGCTAGAAAAATGGCTCATGCAGACACAGTTATTGCCATTATGAGTGGTAACTGGGTCCAAAGAGGCGAACCTGCTATGTTTGATAAGTGGCATAGGGCTGAAGCTGCAATCGCCGCTGGCGTTGACTTAGTGGTGGAATTGCCATTTTTCGGCGCTGTTCAGCCATCCCATATTTTTTCGAAAAACGCCGTTAAAATTGCCCAAGCAGTCGGTTGTGACGCGCTATCGTTCGGTGCAGAACATCCCGACATGGATTATGATGTGTTGATTGCAAACCAACCGGTTAGGGCAGATGCCTTTAAGCGATTTGATCGACCTTATGCGACAATATTTCAGGAGTACCTTCGTAAAAAAACCGGGATAGTTTTGAAAGAACCCAATGACATTCTAGGATTTGGTTATGCAAATGCTAACCATGAGTTAGGGAACCCATTAAAGTTATATCCAGTTAATCGAAAGGGTGCTAATCACAATGATAAGTGCCTTGAAGGGTCGCTTAACATTGGTAGTGCTTCCGCAATTCGTAACGAAATTCAAAGGAATAATCTTGCGGCAATTAAAGATTTTGTCCCGAAGACAACCCTGGAGATGGTAGGCAAGTCGTTTCAGTATGACTGGAATCAATTTTGGCCATTCTTGAGGTACGAACTGATTGAAAGCTCAATTGATCGGCTTCATGAAATCTATCAGATGACTGAGGGCATTGAATATCGGCTTAAAGACTCAGCAAAAAAGGCGCAAAGTTTTTCGGAGTTTTTAAACCTAGTCAAAACTAAACGGTATACTTACGCTAGAATTCAGCGTTTGTGCGTTTATGTTCTTGTTCAGTGTTTTGAAGAGGATATGCTTGAAGAACCTAGCTACATTCGACCACTTGCGTTTAATCAGCAAGGAAGAAAGCATCTAAACCAAATAAAACATGATGTCGATTGGCCAATTATCACTAAAGTAACGGACGAACAAATCAAGAATCAGCTGTTACTTGACTATCAGTCGTCTATGTTGCTGCAAACAATAAGTAATGAAAATCAAGACATTTATCGATACCCCATCATAAAAAATTAAAAACGTTTGCCTATCAAGGAAATAGCCTTGACAAGGTATTTTGATGCCGGTATAATAAGTCGTGTTGCATTGGAGGAATAACATGAAAATGTATTTTAGGGAACTTCAGAAGTACCCCGAAAGTGCACCTTTCAAGTTTGAGGAAACTCTTGATATAAAGCAAGAGCTTCTAGACAGATATGCTGATCAAGTAATTGATGCGGACAAGTTTACCATAACTGGAACAGCTTTTGCTGACCAGGGCGACGTGATTATTGATTATTACGTGACTGGTAAACTAATAGTGCCATCATCTAGATCATTAGTACCTGTTGATCTGCCTATGGATTTTGACGTTGAAGAGTTTTATGTGCCATCAAAGGCTGCAGAAGCCAGGTACCCCAAAGATTCGATTGTGTTTGTTCTTGATGAAGAAGCAGAAGTCGATTTGACGGGCTCAGTTATTGATAACGTCATACTTAACATTCCGATGCAAGTTCTATCGGAATCAGAAATCAAAACTCAGGATATGCCGAGTGGCGATGGCTGGGAAGTTATGACAGCCGATGATTTTGATAAGAACAAGGCAGAATTAGAAACTGTTGATCCACGTCTAGCTAAACTAAAGGATTTGTTCGACGAGAATGATCAAGGTAGTTAGACACTAATAATTCACTAGTGGATATTTTTTAGTAGAGGAGGGATTTTTAATGGCTACACCAGCACGTAGAACCTCTAAGACAAAGAAGCGCATGCGTCGTGGTCACATCAAGTTACAAACACCAAATCTTAGCTTTGATCCTAAGACTGGCGAGTACAGATTGCCACACCGTGTATCACCATCAGGCTACTACAATGGCCGTAAGGTTCTTGATAACAAGTAATACTTACTTGGCTAAACTCTTAAGAACGCCATGGATTCTTAACGAGTTTGTGAAGGGGCTCTAAGCTTAACGCTTAGAGCTTTTTTAGTGCGATAATTCTGGAATAAAAAAGTCCTAGTCAAAGTGACTAGGACTTGAAACAATTTAAAATTGAATTTATTTGGTGAAGTCAATAACCATCCGACCAACGATTTGGTTGTTCTTCATTTCATCAATGATGTCGTTAACTTCTTCAAGCTTTCTTGTTTGGACAATTGGTTTAACTTTACCTTCTGCACCAAATTGGAAAGTTTCGGCAAGATCTTGACGAGTTCCAACAAGAGAACCAGCAACTTGAATTCCATCAAGAACTGTTTTATCGATGTTAAGTGCCATGTCACCTTTTGGTAGGGCAACAGCAACTAACTTACCATCTGGACGGAGTGAGTTAACTGATGTAGTAAATGCGTCGGTGTTAACAGCAGTAATTTGTGCGTTGTGAACTCCACCAACTTTGTTTTGGATTTGTTCAGCAACATCTGGATCATGACGGTTAATTGTGATTTCAGCACCATTTTCTTTGGCAGCGTTAAGTTTCTTATCATTACCATCAACGGCAACTACATGAGCACCAAAGACGTTGTGTGCAAATTGAACAGCTAAATTACCAAGACCACCGGCCCCAACAACTTCGACCCATTGCCCTGGGCGAGTTTGGCCAACCTTTAGTGCTTTGTACATAGTTACACCGGCACAGGTTAATGAAGTTGCTTCAACAGGGTCAAGTTCTTCTGGAACCTTAACCGCATAGTTTGCATCAACAATAACTTCTTCAGCCATCGCACCATCAACACTGAAACCGGCGTTCTTTACATTACGGCAAAGTGTTTCTCTACCAGTGTTACAGTACTCACAGTGACCGCAACCCTTAAAGAACCATGCGATTGATACCCGATCACCAATCTTTAGGTTAGTAACGTCGTCGGCAACTTGAATTACTCGACCAACACCTTCGTGACCAATAATTCTGCCAGGTACTGCACCAAAATCACCAGCAGCAACGTGAAGATCTGTGTGACAAAGACCACAATATTCAACCTTAACTAGTGCTTCACCATTAGTAATGGGGCGTAATGTAACATCCTTGATATCAACATATCCGTCAACTGAATCGCGTACAACTGCAGCTTTCATATAAAAACCATCCCTCTGAAATTTTTTTTCTAAACAACTTCATTATAGAGGATTTTGGTTGTTTATCAAGTGAAAAAATGCACAAATTCAAGGATAATATTGAAAATTATTTCCACCATAATTATGAGAAAAGTACTCGTAATTTACCTAAGTGTGTTAAAATTAGATTATTATTAAAAAGAATTTAAAAAAGATTTATAAAGTAGGAGAAATCAAACAATGAGTCGAGTTTTAATTATTGAAGATGAAAAAAATCTTTCCCGATTTGTAGAATTGGAATTACAACATGAGGGCTACGAAACCCAAGTTGAGTTAGATGGTCGTAAGGGTTTAGATGCTGCGTTAAATGAAAACTTTGACGTAATTTTACTAGACTTAATGCTTCCTGAACTTAATGGTATGGAAGTTGCCCGTCGCCTAAGAGAAAAGAAAAACACCCCAATCATTATGATGACTGCTCGTGATTCAGTTATCGACCGAGTATCTGGTTTTGATCACGGTGCGGACGACTACATCGTTAAGCCATTTGCAATTGAAGAATTGCTTGCCAGAATTCGGGCATTACTAAGAAGAATTCAAATTGAAAATGACCAACAAAAGGGCAACAAGAAGACCGTTACTTTCAAGGATTTAACTATTGAAAAAGAAAGTCGGATCGTTCGTCGTGGCGACGAGGTAATCAACCTTACGAAGCGTGAGTATGAATTGTTGCTGGCATTGATGGAAAATGTCGATGTTGTTTTAGCACGTGATGTCCTATTAACCAAGGTTTGGGGATATGATTCAGAAGTTGAGACTAACGTTGTCGATGTTTACATTAGATACTTAAGAAACAAAATTGATCGTCCCGGAGAAAACAGCTATATCCAAACTGTTCGGGGCACTGGGTACGTGATGCGTTCATGATCACTGAAGGTAAAAAGAAAAAAAGGACCTCACTTAGACTAAAGTGGTCCTTTTTCACATCTATAGGTGTATTTATTATTGTCCTGATTTTTTCTGTGTTGATTTATAACCGGTTTACGAATGTTTTGATTCAGCAAGAGCGTGGCTATATAAATAATACATTGATGACGGTCTCAAATCGGTTGTCAAGTTTTGATTCCCCATTTGACAAGCCAGGAGTTAATTCTATGCTTCGTCCGGATATTACCTCAAAGGGAGAGAACGATGCACTGGTTGATAAAAAAACCAACCAAAACATCTATTCTGATTCTTTGATTGTGAACTTATCGCGCGACAGCATGGTGGTTAATGTGTACAGCACAGATAATAAGTTGCTATTTGAATCTCGAAAGTCAAACTTTGATTTCAAAAAAAGTGACAAGAAAAAGGTCTCATTAATTCGTGAACACGGTCAACAGGTCATGGTTGGGCGGATGCCTGTTTTGTCTAAGCAAAACGGCTCATTAGTTGGTTACGTTCAAGTTACTGATACGCTGAATAATTATCACACTACTGTCAGAAAACTGATTGCTATTATGGTTATTTTGGTAATCCTGGCCGTAATTATTTCAGTTGTAGTAGCTTACTTTTTGGCATCTGAATTACTTAAGCCGATGAAGGAAATCCAACGCACTATTTCTGAGATTAAAGAGAATCCCGATTCTGATGAACGAGTTCCTGACCTGCATACAAACGATGAAATAGCTGATCTTGGAAACTTATTCAACGGGATGCTTGATCAGACTCAGCGGTACATGAACCAGCAAAGTCAGTTTGTGGAAGATGTTTCTCACGAGTTGCGGACACCGGTTGCCGTTATTCAAGGACACATGGAAATGTTATTGCGATGGGGTAAAGATGATCCTCAAGTCTTAGACGAGTCCTTGAAGGCATCTTTACAAGAAACCAAACGGATGCAATCTTTGGTTGCTGAAATGCTGGATCTTTCAAGAGCTGAGCAAATTGAAATCAATTATAGTGATGAAGTGACTAAAGTTAATGAAGTCTTTGATCAAGTTAACAATGACTTCAAGATGATTCATCCGGAGTTTACGTTTATTGTTGATGATGACACCGATGGGGATATATACGTCCAAATTTATCGAAATCATTTAGAGCAGGTATTAGTCATTCTGATTGATAATGCTATTAAGTACTCTAAAGATCGCAAGGAAATCCACACTTCAATTTCAACGACACCTTCGACCGTAAACATTGCGGTTCAAGATTTTGGTGAAGGAATTTCTAGTGAAGATATTTCAAAAGTATTTAACCGCTTCTACAGAGTTGATAAGGCGCGCTCGAGGGATAAAGGTGGAAATGGATTGGGATTATCAATCGCCCACAGGTTAATTGAAGCCTATCATGGTGATATATCAATTGAGAGTTCACTAGGGTATGGATCAATTTTCCAAATCAAGCTGCCAATTCTGAAAAATAAGCAGGATGATGATACAGAAGAAAATTCTGCAGATCTAGATAAATAAACGGGACTAGGGGTTTAATGCACCCTGATAAATTTATCTCGATTGCCATCAAATAAAAAAGAGCTACGATGTTAAAAACAGCGTAGCTCTTTTTGTTAATATCACATCTTTGCCAAACACAAACTACTTTCGATTTCTTTGTTGTTTGCCGGCGTTTCGTTTGCGATTATTATTGTTGTTTGTTTGATTGTTGTTACTTTGATTATTGTGGTTTAACTGGGTAGGTTGTTGTGGTTCTTGCTTAGGAATTAAATCGTCCACATTAACTTTCTTGATGTCTTTCATTTCTTCTGCAATATCTTTTCTAATCTTAGGCCGATATAAATTGATAATTAAGGTTTGCAAACAAGCAAACAGTCCACCGATGAAGAAGTAAAGTCCCAATCCGGCCGGTGCACTCAGCGTAAAGAACAGGATCATGACAGGGCTCATCAACATCATTGCGCCCATTTGTTTTTTCTGCTCTTTAGGAACCCCAAGAATTGAAAGGTAACTTTGAAGCAGGTAAGACAAGAATGAAAGTAACGCTAATACCCAACTTGCTTGTCCTAACTTAATGCCCATAAATATTTCGTGAGAAAGTTCTGGTGAATACCTAATTGCAGCATATAGACCAGCAAAAATTGGCATTTGAATAATTAATGGTAAACAACCAATTCCACCTGTCATTGAAATGTTGTTCTCTTTGTAGACGGCCATCATTGCTTGGCTAACAGCGGCTTGCTCCTCTGGAGTTTTAGCTGCTTTTTGGCGCTTTTGAATTTCGTTTAGTTGTGGTCTAACCAGTTGCATCTTTTCCTGTTGAATTGTTGAGCTTTTCATCTGTTTGACCATCATTGGAAGTAAGAACATTCTAACGACAACAGTCAGTACGATGATTGCCCAGCCATATGAACCGGTAAAGTTAGCAATCCATTCCATGATTGCCTGTCCTGGCTTTGCCAAATAATCGTATACGAACCCGTAAGGTTTGCCAGACTTTGTAGTTTGGACACATCCACTTAGCACAATTGCTAGCATGGAGATTAATCCAAACACAGTGAGTGATTTTGCTTTTTTCATTAATTGAGACCCTTTCTGATCTTTAATAACATAACAGGTTAAATATTACTAGATTTATTTAAGGTTTTCAATTTAATATTTAACATCAAACCCTTTATTAACGTTTGAGGTTGTATAATGGATTTTGGTAGAGGTGACTTTTCCGTATGGCGTAGGCGATGCCTTAACGCTATTAATAAACTGATTTAACTGGTTGTCGTTAGCTGATGCAACTATGTGCACTGAGCCGTCTGGAAGATTTTCAACGTAACCGTCAACTTCCAGACTATCAGCCAGCCTGATTGTTGCATATCTGAATCCAACACCTTGGACTCGGCCTATCACAATGATATCCACTGTTTTTTTCATTATTATTGACCTCAAATCATTTTGTATTGAAAGGAAATTTACATGGAAATATTAACTTCAAATCAGAATCAACGTGTTAAAGATTGGAAGAAACTTCAAAGTAAAAAACAAAGAACAAAGACTTCTTCTTATATTATAGAGGGTTGGCACTTAATTGACGAAGCTCAAAAAAGTGGCAAAGAATTCGAAGAAATAATGGTTGTTGACCCTGATGACTTAGATGATTTAAATATTAGTTCAAGTACTAGTATCTTTCAAATAACCGAAGAAATTGCTGATCATATTTCATCTACGAAGACTCCTCAAGGGATATTTGCTGTTTTACCCACTGAATCATATCATGAAGAAGTTCCGGATGATGTCAAGGGGCGCTGGATATTGTTGGATAATGTTCAAGATCCAGGGAATCTGGGAACGATTGTCAGAACAGCAGATGCTGCAGGACTAAAGGGTGTTGTTTTAGGTGGTAGTAGTGTCGATATTTACAATCCGAAATTAATTCGTTCTATGCAGGGTAGTCATTTTCACATTGCACTATACTCAGGTGACCTTGATGAATGGATGAACAAATTTAAGCAAAATGAAATTCCCGTATTTGGTACTGAATTAAACGAAAATGCAAAATCTTATAAAGATGTAGGTCATCCTAGTGACTTTGCATTAGTAATGGGGAATGAAGGAAACGGTATGAGTGAGAGCTTACTCTCTAAAACTACGCAAAACCTTTATATTCCTATGAATGGTAACGCCGAATCGCTTAACGTTGCGGTTGCTGCAGGAATTGTTATGTTTCAACTTGTAAATAGTTAGTCAATTTAATTGATTATTTTTCAAAATCCTAGTATTATCTCCTTAGACATTAAGAAAAGGGGTATTGCATGCAAAGAGATGAATGGAAGAACGACGAATTATACGTTTCAATCGTCGAAGATTTGCTATCAACTGACTTAGTTCAAAGCATGGCTAATTACACACAACATCACAATTCGACTCGACTTGAACATTCGTTAGCTGTTTCGTTTGACAGTTACCAAATTGCAAGGCGTGCTAATCTTGACTACCGTTCTGTAGCCAGAGCGGGATTGTTGCATGACCTGTTCTTTTACGACTGGCGAACAACAAAGTTCGACCTTGGTTCGCATGCATACATTCACCCTCGAGTTGCGTTGCGTAATGCTGAAAAGATTACAGATCTCAACGATATGGAAAAGGACATTATCCTTAAACATATGTGGGGGGTTACTTTAGCTCGTCCTAAGTATAGGGAAAGTGTTATTGTTTCACTCGTTGACGACTATGAGGCTGTCCATGAATTTATGCAACCTTTTAAAAAACGGATTATTGCAAGGCTTAAAGCTTAGTTGCTAGTGTTAAGGAGGAAAATAAATGAGAACGAATTTATCTATAAAAGACCCAGTTAACTATTATCTTTGTCCACGCTTTGAAAAAACATTTTCATTCTTAGGCAAAAAGTGGAATGGACTAATCATTGACGTTCTTCTGCAAGAAGGATCTTTACGTTTCCGTGAAATTGCTCGCCAGATTCCTAAGTGCTCCGATCGGGTTCTAGTAGAACGCTTGCGTGAACTAGAAGAAGACGGTGTATTAATTAGAAATGATTACGAAGATTCATCATTGATTGAATATTCACTGACTAAACAAGGTGAAGAACTTGCTCCAATTATGAAGCAACTTCATGATTGGTCAGAAAAATGGTATCCAGTTAACAAATGTTAGCTTGACCATTTTTTTATTTTAGTCTATTATTTTTAGAGTAAATGCGATATAGAAGAAGCAGTAAGTTATACCGATTATTCAGAGACTTCTGGGTTGGTGCGAACAGAGGAAATTGGTTAGCTGAATTCATCTTCTTAGCTGAAATTGGGAGTTCTAATAACGAAAAATTTTCCGGTTATCGCCGTTATCGATTTGAAGTGTTCGTCTAGTCTTTACTGGACGTGAACTAGGGTGGTACCGCGAGAAACCTCGTCCCTTTTTGGGATGAGGTTTTTTTGTGCCTAAAATATTGGAGGGATTCTATGTCTTTAAGAGAAGACTTAACTAACATTAGAACGGAAAATCTTAAGGTAATTGAGACAACTGGTGACCTTAAGAAGTTGAACGATATTCGGGTAAACTTGCTCGGAAAAAAGGGACCAATTACCACTGCCTTGAGATCAATCAAGGATTTACCGGTTGAAGAACGACCAGAAGTTGGTAGTTATGCAAATGAAATAAGGGATGACTTGACGCAAGCTATCGCTAACCAAAAGGAAAAGCTGGAAACAGCAGAGATGAATGAACGGTTAGCCAAGGAATCAATTGATGTTACCTTGCCAGGAACTGAATTACCCCAAGGCCAACCACATGTTATCCAACAAATTATTGATCAAATCGTAGACTTATTCTTAGGAATGGGCTACGAGGTATTGACTGGCCCCGAAGTTGAAGAAGAAAAATATAACTTTGAAATGATGAACCTTCCTAAGGACCACCCTGCACGTGATATGCAGGATACCTTTTATTTAACTAGCGATATATTAATGAGAACTCAAACATCACCAATGCAAGCAAGAACTTTGGAAAAGCATGATTTTAGCCAAGGACCTTTAAAGATGATCTCACCAGGAATCGTTTATCGACGTGATACTGATGATCCAACCCACTCTCATCAATTTCATCAGGTTGAAGGGTTGGTAATCGATGAACACATTACCATGGCTGACTTAAAGGGTACCCTTATCACTATGACTCATGAAATATTTGGTGATAAGTTTGATATTCGACTTCGCCCAAGCTACTTCCCATTCACAGAGCCTTCAGTTGAAGTTGATGTGACATGCTTTAACTGTATGGGTAAGGGTTGTGATGTCTGCAAGCACACTGGTTGGATTGAAGTGTTAGGTGCTGGAATGGTTCATCCTAATGTTTTGAAGATGGCAGGCGTAGATCCAGACGTTTATGGAGGATTCGCTTTTGGTCTTGGACCAGATAGATTTGCAATGCTTCAATATGGGGTAACTGATATTCGTGACTTCTATTTGAACGATGTTCGGTTCCTAAATCAATTCGACAAGAGGAGTAATTAAATTGAAACTTTCATATAAATGGGTAAAAGAATATTTAGATTTAAACATTCCAGCTAAGGATCTTGCCGAAAAGATTGAAAGAACGGCGGTTGAAGTTGACTCGGTAAGCCGTTTAGCTGATGGATTAAAGAAAATTGTAACTGGTAAAGTTTTGAGTATGGAAAACCATCCAGATTCTGATCATTTGCACGTGTGCCAAGTTGACGTTGGTGAAGAAGAGACACTGCAAATCGTTTGTGGTGCGCCTAATGTGGCAGCTGGTCAAACTGTAATTGTTGCTTTGCCAGGTTCACGAATCGGTGGAAATGTAAAAATCAAGAAATCTAAAATGCGCGGTGTTCAATCGAATGGAATGATTTGTGCACTCGATGAAATTGGCTTTTCTAAAGATGTTGTACCAAAGGAATGGGAAGATGGAATTTATGTATTTGATGATTCAGTTCCCGTTGGTGAGGATGTATACAGCTATTTGGGAATGGATGACGATGTAATTGACCTTGATGTGACTCCTAATCGTGGAGATATGTTGAGTGTGTTGGGTACAGTTCATGATTTAGCTGCAATATATGATCAAAAACCAGAAATTAAACAGCCAACAGTAAGTGAAGATGCAGCAATCAAGGTAGAAGATGAACTTTCTGCATCTGCGGACCAAACGCTTGCCCCCACATACAAACTGAGAGTAGTTAAGGGAGTTAAGATTGCTCCTAGTCCAGCTTGGTTACAGGTAAGGCTTTGGACATCTGGAATTAGACCAATTAATAATGTTGTTGATGTTACCAACTACATTCTCTTGAAGTACGGCCAACCTTTACATGCTTTCGATAGAAATAAAATCGATGGTAATATTAACGTTCGAGCTGCTAAGGATGGTGAGTCAATAACAACACTAGATGAAGAAGAACGTAAATTAGCAGCAGGTGACATTTTGATTACTGATGATAATAAGCCAGTTGCAATTGCAGGAATCATGGGTGGATTGGATTCTGAAATCAGTGATGATACTACTGATGTTGTAATTGAATCTGCAATTTTTGATTCAATTCAAATTCGGAAAACAGCAAGACGCCTTGTTCTTCACTCTGAAGCCTCACAACGATTTGAACGGGGAATCAATTACGATACTGTAGAAGATGCTGTAAATGAAGCTGCCCAAATGATGGCTGAACTTGCAGGTGGTAAAGTTGCTACCGGTATTATTTCTGCCACTGACACTCCGCGAGAACTTCCAACGATTCACGTGTCAGATAAAAGTGTTAACAAAGTTCTGGGAACTGATTTGAGCTTAGCAGATGTTACAAACATTTTTGACCGGTTAGGTTTCACTTCAGTAAAAGATGGGGATGGATTAGATGTCACAATTACTGCTCGCCGTTGGGACATTGAAATTCCTGCTGATTTAAATGAAGAGGTAGCCAGAATTTACGGTTATGATAACCTACCAGTGACACTTCCAACGGGGAGAATGGGGGTTGGTGCATTAACTGACACACAAAAGAATGAACGCGCCTTGAGAAACGTTTTAGAAGGGTTAGGCTTAACACAGGCCATCTCATACTCTCTAACTACGGAAGACAAAGCGAAAATGTTTTTAACTAGGAACTCATCTGAAACCAAATTGAGTTTTCCAATGACTCAAGATCATTCAGTACTTAGAATGAACTTACTATCAGGACTGCTTGATGATGTGGCTTACAATAAGGCTCGTAAAGTCGGCAACGTTGCCCTTTATGAATTTGGTCGAGTGTTCTTCAAAGATAGTGAAGAACAAGTTCGTCCTGAAGAAGTTAGCCACGTTGCCGGGGTGCTTTCAGGAAACCTGGTCGATAAGAGTTGGAGCCATCAGTCAGTGAAGGCTGACTTCTTTATGGTCAAGGGGATTGTTGAAAAACTAATCAAGAACTTTGCTCCGAATGGGGAAGTTGAGTTTGTAGCTGACAATTCAATCAAGGAAATGCATCCAGGAAGAACTGCCAAGGTATTGGTCCATGGCAAAGAAGTTGGTTTTGTTGGTCAAATCCATCCGGTAACTGAAAAGCAATTTAAAATTAATGATACTTATGCTTTCGAGCTTGATTTTGATCTTTTGAATTCATTGCCTAAGAATGCTGATCAATTTAGTCCAATTTCTAAATTCCCAAGTATCAAACGTGATATTGCGTTATTAGTTGACGATGCTATAAGTAACGATGATTTATTAAAGGTCATTTCAAAATGTGGTGGAGCATACCTTGCTAACATTGAATTGTTTGACCTTTATACCGGTGAAAATGTTGCTGACGGCAAGAAGTCTTTGGCTTACTCGCTTACTTTTGAGAATAAACGTGATACTCTTAAGGACGATGAAGTCAATGCGTCAATGGAAAAGATTAAAAAACACTTAACAGATGAATTAAATGCAGAAATTAGGTAGTTTCATATCTATAATTGACGTGAGAACTAACAGGAGGAACTACTGATGAATAATGGTCCAACAACTCCTGCCCCAAAGCAAAATAAAGGGCTGGGAAAGAAAATAATTATCACCGTTGTGACGTTACTGGTTATTTTACTGGCAGCAATCGGCCTCTTGGGATATAACTATTTCCAAGAGTCACTTAAACCACTTGATCCTAAAAATGAACAAGTTAGCCAAGTTCATATTCCCTTAGGGGCTTCAAACAAGCAAATTGGCTCGATCTTGCAAAATAAAAAGATTGTTAAAAGTGGAATGGTATTTGACTACTATGTTAAGTCAAACAACATGACTAATTTCCGTGCGGGCTATTACCAGTTGAAACCTTCAATGAGTTTGAAGCGAATTGCTAAGGAACTTCAAAAGGGTGGTAGTGACGAACCAATTCAAAGTGCAAAGGGTAAACTTCTTGTCATGGAAGGTGCCAATATCAAGGATATTTCATACAGAATTAGTTCAACCACTGACTTTTCAAGTAAGAGCTTTTTGAGTTTGATGAAGGATAAGACCTTTATCAATTCACTTTATAAGAAGTATCCTCAACTCCTTCAGTCAGCAATGAAAGCTAAGGATGTTAGATATCGGCTTGAGGGCTACTTGTTCCCTGCGACATATGAAGTTAAGAAGAATATGTCACTAGAAGCATTGGTTACTCAAATGGTGGCTAAAACAAATCAAGTAATGACACCTTATTATTCACAAATTAAGAAACGTCACATGACGGTTCAAGAATTTATGACTTTGGCTTCCCTTGCTGAAAAAGAGGGGGTTAATCAGACTGACAGACGTAAAATCGTTGGTGTATTTATGAATAGAATTAAAATTAATATGCCAATTCAGTCAGATATATCTGTTTTGTATTCTCTAGGAGTCAGAAATAAGGACCTTACTACCAAAGACCTACAAAATGATTCTCCATATAATTTGTACAAAAATTATGGATATGGACCAGGACCATTTGATAGCCCAAGCTTGAGTTCAATTCAAGCAGTGCTTCATCCGCTTTATCGTTCTAAGGGATATTTATATTTCGTTGCTGACACCAAAACTGGAAAGGTGTATTATTCAAAGACGTACGCTGAGCACCAGGAAAAAAGTGCGAAGTATCTACACTAATTAGAATCTGAGGAGTTTGAAATGAGCGCTAAGAAAAAACCGGTAGTAATCGGGGTTACTGGAGGATCAGGTAGTGGGAAAACGACTGTTAGCCGAAAGATTTTTAATCAGCTTGCAGATAATTCAATTATGATCTTGCAACAAGATTCTTACTATAATGATCAGGCTGATATGTCAATGGAGGAGAGAAAGCAGGTTAACTATGATCATCCGCTTGCTTTTGATATTGACTTATTGGTTGCCCAGTTAAAAGATTTGTTAGATTATAAGGCAATTGAAAAGCCGGTTTACGACTATTCTCAATACACTCGAAGTGAGAAAACTATTCACCAAGAGCCTCGAGAAGTTATTATTCTGGAAGGAATCCTTCTATTAGATGATAAACGTCTTCGAGATTTGATGGACATCAAAGTATATGTTGATACTGATGATGATATTCGAATAATTCGGAGAATTCAGCGAGACAACGGTGAACGTGGTCGTGACTTGAATGGTATCATCAAGCAGTATCTTAGTACTGTAAAACCCATGTATCATCAATTCGTTGAGCCAACTAAACGGTATGCTGATATCATTGTTCCTGAAGGTGGGGAAAATCAAGTTGCGATTGACTTGTTAACCACCAAAATCCGTTCAATACTAGTTAAGCGTGGTAACAAACACGTTGCAAATAACACCGATTCAACAATTTAGATTTAAGGGAGACATTTTAAATGGCTGAAGATAGTTATCCAATGACGGCTGATGGCCGCGAAAAATTACAAGCAGAACTTGAGGACTTAAAGCTTAACCAACGTCCAAAAGTGGTTGAAAGAATTAAAATTGCTCGTTCATATGGTGATTTGTCTGAAAATTCAGAATATGAATCTGCAAAAGACGAACAAAGTATGTTAGAAAGTAGAATTCAAACTATTGAACACATGCTTCAATATGCTGAAATTATTGATTCTAACAACAGTGATAAAGATGAAGTCACTGTCGGTAAGATGGTAACGTTCCAAGAATTACCGGACGAAGAACCAGAAACTTACCAAATCGTGGGGGCTGCTGAAGCAGATCCGATGTCTGGCAAAATTTCAAACGAATCGCCAATTGCTAAGGGATTGTTAGGTCACCGAGTAAATGATGAAGTAACAATTGAAATTCCAGCCGGTAATATGCAAGTTAAAATTACCAAGGTTGACTAAGTAGTTTGTGAATTTTTGACATACAAATCAAAGCCATGTTGTCTCCGTTATTTGGAAATGACATGGCTTTTTCTTTAGTATCAGACATTTAAAAATGTTTGATTTAGATAAAATGAATAATTTAGATTATAAACTTTGTGAAATACATTTGAGGATGTTATACTATTGTAAGCGAATACAATACGATTTGGCGGTGACAAATGTGAAAATTACGGTAACTGAAGCAGCAAGTAAATGGTTTGAAGACGAGATGGGCTTAACTGACGGGAACGGTGTTCGTTTTTATGGCAAGGTGTACGGCAATACTCCGGTTCACGATGGTTTTTCCTTGGCACTAACTAGAGATGACCATCCTAAGGAAGTTTACGCTGAAACTGAGAAAGATGGCATCAAGTTCTTCGTTGATGAGGGTGACGAGTGGTTCTTTAAAGGATACGATCTAACAGTGGATTTTGATCCTGAACTGTCTGACGATGTTACCTATCGTTATGAAGAAAATGGCGAATTAGAATAAATAAGAATTGATTGACGGATATTGTCAGGGGTGGAATTCGACCTAATAAAGAAGGACTACGATGTATTTTTTCAACATCGTAGTCCTTCTTTAATGCCATTATTAATGCTTAATATCTTCGATTTCGTTTGAAAATAAAGTGACCTCCAATTAATCCCAATATTGTTATTCCAGTTAGGATAACTCCTAAAACCATGCCCTGTGGGTGATACGTAAATGCGACTTTTTGGCCATGTTTAGGGTTATTTAGGTAAATGAATGTGTTAGCCCATTTGTGGATCTTAACTGGTTTTCCGTCAATTGTTGCGCTCCATCCTTGCTCATAGGGGATGGAAGTGATGATCTGCTTTGAATTTTTCGACTTAAAGTTAGCCGTAAGTTGGGTGCTGCTATGCTGTTTTACATTACCGGCGTCACTTTTAACTCGGTTTACCCAATTAAGCAGGATTGGTTTATTTAATTGGTAGAAGCGCATCGATGACAACCAAATGTTTTGCTTAGTGGTGCTTATAGTAATGCTAACATCTTTAGATTGAGTACTTGTATTTGCGATGTTTACTACGACAGGGTGCTTATATGGCTTAAATTGGTGAATGGCCACCCCGTCTGCAGTAATTGAAATGTCTTTCAGTGGGGCCTGTTCACTCAACTCCATATACAATGAACTGTGAGCTTTTACATGAATCTTTGCACTTATAGTTGCCGGCTTTAATAATGACTTTTTGCTGAGGATGGCATTATCAAACTTATTGATTGGGTTGGTATTGTTGGCAACATAATTTTTGGGATTTACTTGAGTGAAGAGCTGACCACGTACACCTAATTGTTTTGCTAAGTCGTTTTGATATTGTAATGGGTCGGCGTCGCGGTACTTAGGTGGATTATTGGATAATTCTGATTTAAAAATTATTGGTAGAGCAGCGGGATTTTCGTAAACATCCAAATATTTAGATCTATCGATTAATGAGTATGCCTCAAGTTCGGGCCTAGTAGTGTTTAAGTTTGTGATTGATTTAAAAATTTCTTGCTCAGCTCTTGAAGCGAAAGGATTTTCTGATAATGAGTATTTGAATCCTAATAAAGCGTCTGTAAAAAGCGTGGGGTTAGTATACACCACAAAAGCATCGCCATTTGGATTACCGATATTACCGTAAAATTTCGAGACGTTATTTTCTAGTGTTGAGGAGAAATTCGACCCACCATTGTAATTACCAGTTAAAGCATCGTTTTTTGATCTCTGAAATGTTTCGTTCACTCTAAAAAATGAAGAGTCCTGTTTGTTAAGCATTTTGGAGGCGTCATTAGTAATTGTCGCAAAGTTTGCGTACTCACTTGCACTTAAATAAGAAATGCTATTTAAAGAGTTAACTAGATTTAAGCTCATTTCACCACCAACCAATATCAGCATTCCGATTTGGATTAGTTTACTGCTACGATTACTGTTTGCAATAACTATTAATGCGATGGTGGCAGTTACATATACAACTCCAAAAATAAAGGTTCCTGAATTCATGTATTCAAATTTCTTAATGTTGGCGAAAATGTACAGTAGGCCAACAATTATTAGGATACTTGAGATGGCCATCGGAATCTCTCTGAGCCTATCAGTTCTAATTGTTTGATATGCCCGGAAACCGATAAAAATCATCCAGAAAGAAAAAATGTATGAGAATCGGTATGAATACCAAACAGGTAGTTGAAATGCGTGCCATAAAATATCTAAAGGATTAAAACACATTGATATCACGAAAAATGCTGTGACTATCAACCCGATGATTTTATCTTGTTTTGGGAATTGTTTGGATACGAAGAAATATAGAAACGTGAAGATAACTAAGCTGGCCACAAATAAATTAGGGGTTCCGTTTGGCATTTGTTTAAAGTCGAACGCACCATTGATAAACTTACCAATCATCAACAATGGATTGTACTCAAATTTAAATTTAAGTTCGTTTGTTGAATAGGCTACCTTACTGTTCAAAAGAGACATGAAAGTTGGGATTGTGATCCATGCTGACAATAATGCAGAGATTAAAAAGTGAATTACGTAATGGCCAATCCTCTTAAGATAGTCAACAAAGTTACTTGCTAGAGGAATACTGTATAAAATAACGTAAATTGTCGAGAATAAAGCAATCATGTACGCCATATAATAATTAATCATAAGCATTGCTGCCATTGTACCGATAAATAATTTTGATTTACCGTTAGCAATTAATGCTTCTAAACCAAGGAAAATCAGTGGCAACAAAATAACGGCGTCAATCCACAATAAATTAAGCTGGTTGGCAACCATCCAACCCATTAATGCGTACGAAGTAGAAAAGGATACTACTGAAAATGATTTATCTGAGAACCTGTTGGTCAAAAAAATACTACACGTTAATCCAGCCAAAGCATATTTGAGAATTGTGATTATGCCAATTACAGATGGCAATGCTTTTACAGGGAACAATAGCAAAAGTAGATTGAGGGGACTCATTAGGTAATAGCTCCATGTCCCAATCATATTTCCACCTAGAGCTTTTTGAAAACTGTATAGGATTGATGAGGGATCTGAAGTTAGAGCATTTTTGAAAAACGCATAAAAGTCAACATATTGCTGCCCCAGATCAACTGTTAGCACAGACGAGCTACCAAACGGTGCAAATCCTCTAAAGATAAAGTAGGCAGTTACGATTACAAGTGGAATTAAAAAACTTAATGAATAAATCGATTTTTTTGTTTTCATAGTGACTTCCTTTGCGACATTTTAACAAATTTTAGAATAGCATAAATAAGTTAAAGATTGTTGAAGCATTCTAGTTTTTAAACAGAAATTCTGATAAAATTAAGTTTACGCGAGGAGTTAAGAATATTGAAATTATTTAAAGGCAAAAACAAGAAAAATAAAAGTTCAAAAGCGGCTTCACTACCCTTTAGAATCAACATTATTTTTATGGTAGTCGGGGTCTTATTTATTGCATTACTTACAAGATTAGGATATCTGCAAGTAGTTAACGGAGCAAAAATGAAGGCTGAAGCAAATCGTAGTGACACGACAGTGGTTTCAGCTAATACTCAACGGGGGATGATTTACGATTCAACTGGCCAAGTATTAGTTGGAAATTCTGCCCACCAAGCAATTACGTACACTAAGGGTGTTAATGCCCTTTCTACTGATATGTATGCGACAGCAAAAAAATTAGCTCAATTTGTTAAGGTACAAACCGGCACATTGACTGAGCGTCAGTTAGCTGATTATTACCTGGCAAATAATGACAATTTGAAAAAAGTTTTGGAACAAATTCCAAATTCAGCTCAATATAACGATGATGCTAAGTATAATAAAGCATTAGCATATGTACAGAGCCACAAAATTAACTTTACTGCTTCCGACAAGAACGCAGCAGAAATTTTTGCCAAAATGAGTGGTGCTTACCAACTGTCCACAGTTAATATTAAGGACAGCGGAGTAACAAACACTGAAATAGCTCAAGTTGGTGAACATTTATCCGAACTAGAAGGCGTTAATATTGGTACAAGTTGGAGCCGAAACTACCCAGTTGGTCAATCTATTCAAGGGCTTACAGGAACCGTTTCAACAGAAAAGGCGGGTCTACCTTCTGATCGGGTTAATGAGTTGTTGGCTCAAGGATACTCGCGAAATGACCAGGTTGGTCAAAGCTACTTGGAACAAAAATATGAACCCGTTTTACGAGGCTCAAAGTCCCAAACACAAGTTTACTTGAACAGTCAAAATGAAATCACCAAGGAAGTTAAAAAGTATGGTGGCCAAAAGGGTGATAATCTACAGTTGACGATTAATGCTAACTTCCAAAAGAAGTTATCTTCACTTGTAAAATCTGCTGAGCAAGGTGCAGGTGGATATTCAACTGGAACCTATGCGGTCGTTATGAATCCTAATAATGGTGCCATTTACGGTATGGCTGGTGTTGATCGGAATCCAAAGACACAAAAGATTACCAGTAATGATTTGGGAAACATAAATAGTTCAATCGTTATGGGATCTGTTGTTAAAGGAGCAATGGTTTCTGGAGCACTTCAGGATGGAGTTATTACACCAACAAATAGTACGATGACTGATTTTCCAATCCATATTGGTGGAGTAACCAAATCCTCTTGGTTCAATAAAAAAGGCGGAGCAAATATTGCAGTCGATGCGGCTGGGGCACTGGAAGTATCTTCTAACTCATATATGATGCAACTCGCAATGAAGGAAGCCAAGTTTAAGTACGTAGATGGTGCTGCATTAACCATGAATCCATCGATTTTCACCAAATTAAGGGCACATTTCTCTCAATTTGGACTAGGTGTTAAGACTGGAATCGATATTCCTGGTGAGACTACTGGTCTTCAAGGTGCAAGCGATTTTGGCCATATTGGTTCAGCACTTGATCTTTCATTTGGTAACTATGATGCGTACACCACAATGCAAGTTGCACAGTACATGTCAACAATTGCTAATGGTGGATACAGGATTCAGCCTCATATTGTTTCAGCAATCCGAGGAACCAGTAAGAATGGTGGCCTCGGTGCTATCAAGGACACGGTAACCCCAAATGTCCTGAATTATGTAAGCATGACCCCAGCACAACGTAAATTAGTCAAACGTGGATTGTATCAAGTGGTTCATGGAAGTAATCAATACAAAACTGGTGGTCAACTATCATCTATCAAGCCAGAAATTTCTGCCAAAACTGGTACTGCCCAAACATTTTATAATGGTAATGAGACAGTTACTTTAAGTTTAGCCTCATTTGCACCTTCTAAGCATCCGCAAGTGGTAGTTGCATTGGCAATGCCTAATTTGGGAGTTAATGCTGAAAGCAATAACATGCAACTAGCAAAGAAAATTTACTCTGCATTTTGGTCAACCGTCCAATCAAAATCAACTGTTAAGTAAATTTACTTAACAATTATCTATAATGTACTGGTAAATTTTGACTATTGATGATAGAATATCAAGAGTTGAGGTTATTACTAGCCACATTTAAATGTTTGGAGGTTATATTCCATGCGAGTACACATTACAATGGAATGTACTGAATGCCACGAACGCACATACTTATCAAGCAAAAACCGTCGTAACAATCCAGACCGTTTGGAGCTTAACAAGTACTGCCCTCGTGACCGTAAAGTTACATTACATCGCGAAACAAAATAAGGTTTGGGGTAAATACCCAAACCTTTTTATTATACATAGAAAAAATGGTGGTGAGCGGAATGAAGAAGTCAGAGATTAGAAAGTCAGTAATACCTGCGCTGTCTGAATATGTTAAGTCTCCAGCTGGTAGAGCCAATGCTCAGGATTTGTACCAACAACTGTTTGAAAGCGATGATTTTAAACAGAGTAGTACTGTTGGGGTTACGCTTAACATGGAAGATGAGTTGGATACTCAGCCAATCATTGATAAACTGAACAACCTGAATAAGCGTGTAGTTGTCCCTAGAACCTTACCGGACTTTCAAATGGAGTTCGTGGTACTTGATGAACGAACTCGCCTTGAAAGAACCAAATTTGGGGTTAGAGAGCCGGTTGGTGGCCAAGTTGTTGATCCAAGTGATATTGACTTACTAATTGTTCCAGGGGTTGCCTTTACTCCGTTAGGGGAAAGAGTCGGGTTTGGGGCTGGATTTTATGATCGCTATTTAAAGAAATTTTCAGGCCGAACCATTACGCTTGCCCTAAAACCACAATTTTTTGACAAGGCGGATTGGGTAGTAGATGATTATGATGTTTTAGTTCAGCAGGTTTTTCATTAAGGGAGAATTAAATTGATAAGACAAAGACCGTTTATGACGTACATTCTGTTAGGAATCATGGTTGTTGTGTACGGATTAATGACACTAAGTGGCGGTACCCAAAATGCTGGTGTCTTAGTAGAATTTGGTGCTAAATACAATCCGTTGATTGTCGCTGGACAATACTGGCGATTCGTTACCCCAATTTTTATCCATATCGGGTTTACCCATATCCTTATGAATGGGATAACACTTTACTTTATTGGTCAGTATGTGGAAAATATTTTCGGCCACCTGCGATTCTTCATCATTTTTATGGCTTCTGGAATTGTGGGAAATATTGCCAGTTTTGCATTTAGTGATGGCCTTTCAGCGGGAGCTAGTACCGCAATTTTTGGCTTATTTGGAGCATTTTTGATGCTTGGAGAAAGCTTTCAAGACAATCCGGCAATTGTGTCACTAGCTAAGACGTTCTTAGTATTTATCGTCTTGAACATTGCGGTTGACCTATTTGCATCAGGAATAGATATTGCTGGTCATTTAGGAGGATTAGTTGCCGGATTCTTAAGTGCATACGTTGTTGGAGTAAGCTTTGATAAGGTGTCTCCGGTTAAAAGAGCCATTTCAACAATTATGTTGATATTTGTTGCTGGAGCAATTTTATACCTAGGTTTTAGCAAAAATATGTAAAAAATTTTCCAAATCGAAAGAAATTTTTATTAGGATGTGAGATAATGAAAACGCTATATGATGTTCAACAGCTTCTTAAAAAGTTCGATATTTACGTTTACGTTGGAAAAAGGATTTGGGATATTGAAGTTATGGCGTTGGAACTCGACCATCTGCATGAAGCCAAACTTATTTCTCAAGACGAATTTTTGCACGCCAAAATGGTTTTAAATCGGGAGCATCGTGTGGAAGAAAAGAAACAAAAATAGTAGGAGGAAGTAAGTATGGCCAAGAAATTAATCGGGATTGACCTAGGGGGTACTACCACCAAATTTGCTTTCCTTGATGATCAAGGAAATATTCTTTCAAAGTGGAGAATTCCAACTGATATTAGCGACGAGGGATCACATATTGTCCCTAACATGATTAAATCAATTGAAGAACAAATGCGTAGAGAGGATTACAACACTGAGGATTTCATTGGAATTGGGATGGGAACTCCTGGTGCGGTTAATCGCGACGAAGGTACTGTCGTAGGTGCCTACAATTTGAACTGGAAAGAAGTGCAACCGGTTCGCCAACAAATTAGCAGTGCATTACATTTACCAATTATGATCGACAATGATGCCAACAGTGCTGCCCTTGGAGAATTCTGGAAGGGTGCTGGAGATAAAGCTGATGACGTTGTATTCGTAACCTTAGGAACGGGTGTCGGTGGCGGTGTAGTCACTAACGGACGTTTGGTTCATGGAATTAACGGTGGTGCTGGTGAAATCGGTCACATTTGTGTCGAAAAAGACGGATTCCAATGTACTTGTGGTAAGCGTGGCTGTCTAGAACAATACGCATCAGCAACTGGTGTTGTAAAAGTTGCTAAAGATACAGCGGCTAAATTTACTGGGCACTCAAGAATTAAAGAATTAATCGATAATGATGAAGACATTACTTCAAAGCTAGTATTCTTCTTAGCTGATAATGGTGACATTTTGGCAAATCAAATTGTTAACAGAGTTTGTTCATACTTAGGCTTAGCATTATCACACATCGGAAACATTTTAAACCCAGAGAATATCATTATTGGTGGTGGAGTTTCTAATGCTGGAAACACACTTTTACAACCAACAACCAGATATTTTCAAGAAAATGCCTTTCCATCTGTTAGAGATTCAACTAGACTTAAACTAGCTCAGTTAGGTAATGATGCTGGAGTTGTTGGTGCTGCATCACTAGCTTTACAGCTGAGAAAAACTAGCTCGTTATAGAAGCAAAAGGAGTGGAGTAACAAGTGAACGTTGCTGCAATTAATGGAAATATAGTTTCTTGGATTATTTTGGTGATTTTAATCGTTGCTTGGTTAGGATGGACCTTGTTCCAAAATTACCGAGTGCGCCAAGCTGCTAAATATTTGTCAAATGATGAATTTAGGGAAGGCATGAGACGTGCTCAGGTTATTGATCTACGCGAGAAGAGCAACTTTAAGAGTGGCCACATTCTTGGAGCTAGAAGTCTTCCATATTCAACAATTCGCAGCTTCTACTCTCAAATTAGGGCTGACTTACCTGTTTACCTTTATGATCAGGGTAGAACGGTTAGTAAGCGTGCCGCCTTGTTCTTGAACAAGAAGGGTTACAATGACATCTACATTTTGAAGACAGGTTATCAAAACTGGGATGGCAAAGAGAAGAAGGACGAGTTTTAAAAAAAGATTGGGATAAAACGTTATGTTTTATCCCAATCTTTTTTGTTTATATTAATAATTATCCTTGGTGAGCTGAGCGGCTCTTGCGCATTGCTTTTCTACGATTATCGTCGAACTTTTCTTCTTCATCCTCAATTGGATCAACAACCGTTTTTTTGAATGTAAATAGGCCACCGAATAGTGCGGCTAATGTACCTAATACTCCAATAAATAGGCCACCTGTAAATTTTTTCATTATGACTGCCCCCTTAAGTTGGTTTATAATTATATTATGCTTTATTCGACTACAATTATCTAGTTAATTGACTAATTTATCAATGGAATGGTGAAAAATTGAAAATTAATACTGAAATTTTTGCACATCGGGGAAGTAGCGGGGACTTTCCAGAAAATACAATGCCGGCTTTTCGAGATGCAATTGACTCCGGATGCGATGGAATTGAAACCGATGTTCAGCTTTCTAAGGACGGTCGGTTTATCATAATGCACGATGAAAAGGTTAACCGAACCACAAACGGCAAAGGATATATACAAAACTTAACACTCGAGCAGATTAAAGGACTGGATGCGGGAATAAAAAAATCTACGCAATTTAGAGATGTGACTGTACCAACTTTAGAAGAGTTGGTTGATTTGTTAGTTGCTAGTGACTTTCAAGGAAAATTGAATTTAGAATTAAAAACCAATAAGATTCCCTATCCAGGAATTGAAAAACAAGTTTTTGATTATTTAAATTCGCGAACGGATATCAAATTTGAAATCATTTACTCTAGTTTTAGTGATCGGTCGGTGCAATTGTTACATAAACTTGATGCACACCGGGTTGCAGCGAAACTCTTCAAAAAAAACTTTAGCTCGGCAATTGCACTCCACAAGGAACGAGTGATTGAAGACATTCATTTAGAAATTGGTTGGTTAAAGAAACATATTGGTGAGTTTCAGGTTAATCACGTTAGACCATGGCTAGTTAACACGCCAGCAGATATGGAATTCTGTTTTAAATCTGGAGTTGCTGGTTTCTTCACAGATTATCCAAGAAGAGCAATGAAGTTAAAACGGGAAATGGAGAATGGCGCAGATGCATAAGGTACTGGCAATTGTGGGTCCAACAGCTGTTGGTAAAACATCGCTGTCAATTGAAATGGCAAAGCAACTGAACGGCGAAATAATTTCCGGGGACTCGATGCAGGTTTATCGAGGCCTTGATATCGGAACTGCCAAGGTAACCCCAAAGGAAATGCAGGGAGTAACTCATCATTTGATCAATATTTGTGATGTTCATGAGCGGTATACCGCAGCTAAATTCGTAGCTGATGCTACCAAAGCAATCAATGAAATTGAGAAAAATGGCAAGTTGCCAATAATTGCAGGCGGAACAGGCTTCTATTTGCAGGCATTGAATCAAGGAATGAATTTGGGTGGGAACACCAATTCAGAGACTAGAAGTAAGTTAATGGATCAAGCCAAGGCAGATGGCCCTGAAAAAATGCATGAATGGCTTTCTAAGGTCGACCCGCAATCTGGCAACAAAATCCCCGCTAATAACCTTCGTCGAGTTGTGAGAGCTTTAGAAGTCTATTTGGACACTGGTCAAAGGTTCTCTGAACAAAAAAATGCTGACCAATTATTTGATTTCCACTACGTGGCATTGACTACCGAGCGAAACTTGCTTTATGACCGCATCAACCGCCGAGTTGATATGATGGTTGATGATGGGTTAATTCAGGAAGCTCGCTGGTTGTTAGAACAAGGTGGACGAGAATTGCCGGCCAGTCAAGGGATTGGCTACCATGAATTCTTTGATTTCTTTGAGGGCAAAGTGACCGAAAATGAAGCAATTAGTAAAGTTAAGCAGGATTCACGGCACTATGCAAAACGCCAATTGACTTGGTTCAGAAATAAAGTGGTCGCAAATTGGTACAACCTGATTGAAAAGGAAAATACGATTTCTGAAATAATTTCTGATACTAGAAACTGGCTTAAATAATAGCTTTTTTAAAACAATGTTATATTTTATGACATCTAATGTTGACTATTCATTTTCAAATGGTATTATTAAATCAAGTTTTGGAGGTGAAAAATGTCTGAGAAGGAATTAAGGCGGTCGATGTCAGTACTGCCTATTGGCACGGTTATGAAACTAACTGATTTGTCAGCAAGACAAATTCGTTATTATGAGCAGCAGGAGTTAATTTTACCAGAGCGTAACGAAGGCAATCGGAGGATGTACTCTTTAAATGATATTGATCGTTTGCTAGAAATAAAGGACTACTTGGATGAAGGATTGAACATTTCTGGAATCAAAGAAGTCTATAAGAAACAGCAGATGATTGAACAGGAAAAGAAGAAAAATCGCGAAAAACAGCTTACCGATACTGATGTTCGCAGAATTTTGGAAGATGAGTTTTTGCATATTAGTGGCTTGATGCCACCTTCTTCCACATTAAATAACCAAAAACTATAAATCACAGATAGGAGAGGTCAGGATGGCTACAAAGCACGATTACACGAAAGATGATATTCGGCAGATGGTAAAGGATGAAGATGTTAAGTTTCTTCGTCTGATGTTCACAGATTTATTTGGTACGATCAAAAACGTTGAGGTTCCAATTACTCAATTAGAGAAGCTACTAGATAACAAATTGATGTTTGATGGATCTTCAATCGAAGGATTCGTTAGAATTGAAGAAAGTGACATGTACCTGTACCCAGACCTATCAACTTGGATGATTTTCCCATGGAGTTCTGAACGTGGAAAGATTGCCAGAGTGATTTGTGAAGTATATACCCCAGATGGCAAACCATTTGAAGGGGATCCAAGAAACAACTTAATTAGAGTTCTTGGTGATATGAAGAAGGCTGGCTTTACTAGTTTCAACATTGGACCAGAACCAGAATTCTTCTTATTCAAGATGAATGATAAGGGAGAACCAACTCTCCACCTTAACGATAAGGGTAGTTATTTCGATATGGCCCCAATGGACTTAGGTGAAAATTGTCGTCGTGAAATTGTGCTTACCCTTGAAGAAATGGGCTTTGATGTTGAAGCTGCCCATCATGAGGTTGCTCCTGGACAACACGAAATTGACTTTAAGTATGCAGACGCACTTGCAGCTGCTGATAATATTCAAACATTTAAATTAGTTGTTAAGACAATTGCTAGAAAGTATGGCCTATATGCAACATTTATGCCAAAACCACTTAGCGGTATCAATGGATCAGGAATGCATTTAAATATGTCATTATTCACTGATAAAGGTAATGCTTTCTTTGACGAAAGTGGTGAGCTTAAATTATCTAAGGATGCTTATTACTTCTTAGGTGGCCTATTGAAACATGCTCGTGCATTTACTGCAGTATGTAACCCGATCGTTAACTCATACAAGCGTTTAGTTCCTGGATATGAAGCACCAGTTTATGTTGCTTGGTCAGGATCAAACCGTTCACCACTTATCAGAATTCCTAACGCCCGTGGAAATTCAACTCGTTTGGAAGTTAGAAGTGTTGATCCAACTGCTAACCCATACCTAGCAATTGCTAGCGTCCTTGAAGCCGGATTAGACGGTCTTAAGAATAAGATTGAACCAGAAGATAGTGTTGATCGTAACATCTATCGTATGGATGCAGAAGAGCGTCAGGAAAGCCACATCAAGAACTTACCTGACACACTCCACAATGCCTTGAAAGATTTGGCAGCTGATGAAGTTATGAAGGGTGCTTTGGGTCCAAAACTTTACCAAAGCTTTATTGAAGCTAAAAATCTTGAATACGATTCATATCGTACCCAAGTTTCTGGCTGGGAACGTGACCAGTACCTTGAAAAATACTAAAAAAGTTGCTATTTAATTAAAATTCACCTTAAAAGGGACTCAAATCACTGATTTGAGTCCCTTTTATTTTCTAAAAGTAAATTTCTGAATTAAAATAGAATTAGTTACAAATTCTATTTAAAAAATGGATAAATAGCTTTATTTCTAGGTGTAAGTTAGATACCATTAAAATAGGATTATAAATAAAAAAGTGATGAGGATATGCTATGGATATGAAAGAGCAAAATGATCAATTTGCACAAAATGATTCAATTTTGTCTTCTGCAATTGACCATAAATTAGATTATTTAAATCAAATAAATGAATCTATAAAAAATGGGGATGATTTAAAACTATATGAATTGATTGACGCAGCAAGATTCCACCAAGAATTCAAGGAAGATGGAGAAGTCCCACAGCAACACGATTTCAGCTTGGTTGCTGACTTGAACTCTGAGCTGAGTCATCATCTTAGTAACAAATTGATCGATTATTTGGGGGATACATACCCGTTCTTCTATTACCACGAGTTTGAACTGGGAAAGTTTAATATATACTTTGGTAACTGGTGGGATCACCGGATGTTTGGTGAACTTGATGCGTTGAATGTGGAATTTCACTTTGCAGAGGATGAATACAATAAATTATCGGATTCTTTCTCTCTGGAAGCTCAAAACCAACGGGTCAACGATGCGCCAATGCAACAACTTGCCGACGAAAACGAGCGATTGTCTCAATTGATCGAGCAACAAGATCAAAGGGATCAGCAAAAAGAAGAGATTCGCGCCCAAATTAGGGAAAATGAAGAAAAATCACCGATGCCTTGGGAAGCTGCAAAAGTTCGCGAGGAAAAAGAAGCTTTAAACAAGTCGATGCTTGAATTGACACAAGTCGATGAAGAAGCTGCTAATGCAAGGCAAACGATGAAGGAAAATGAAGCTAAAATTTTGTCACTTTCAAAAGATGAAACAATTCTGAATCTTGAAAAGCAAAACATTAGATCTTCATTTGGCTCTTTTGAAGAGTTTAATAAGAATAATAGCCAACTTTACACCAAATACCTTTCATTTTTGGAAGATGGATCGAAGGTGAACGCAAATGACTAGTGAAACTCCAGAAGTAGAAACTACTGTTGAAGATACATTTGCGTCCTATACGACATCACTTCAATCAGGATTAGATAATGGTCTGCAGTACGTTAAACTGTTTGATAAGTTAGTTAAAACGACAGATTTTGATGAACTATTAAGTGCATCCGAAAAACTGGCTGATTTCTCGTTAGATACGGAATTTTTGAGCTTTCCACACCAATTCAGTGGTGAAGATGTTCAAACATTGTTTTTCTCTCGGGTGCTTGAACTAGGAGGCGTTTCTGGACAGTTCCAGATCAAAGATACTTCTAGAATTCAAAAGTTACTCGGTTCATTTAAGGAAATTGATGATGAACCGTTTACCTTTGTCAGTTCACCTAAGGCAGGTGCCGGTTACTTTTTCACGGCAACTAACGATAACCAACCATTGATGTACCTTAATTTAAAGACTAAAGAGTTGTTGTTTAATGGCCGTTCACTGATTGATTTCTTTGTAGTTGCCCTTGAAGGCAAAGAAACAGCTAAGGTTAAAGGTGCGTTAACGACACTTAAAAAATTTGGTAAGATTCTGAAAGAAAAGGCTGGGTTTACCGTTGATTTCAACGTCCTCGATAGTTTTAATGGCGAGTTCTTTGAGTTTGCTGGTGGCAACGTTTCTGAAGAAATTATGGATGAATTGTTTGTTAAATCAGCAGAAAATGACTACATTTTGATGGCCGATGAGAGCGGAAACGCTACACTAGATCTTGATGCAACAACCAAGTTAGTGATTTCAGATCAAGGTACAGATGAGCATCACCGCTATGGTGCGTATATTCAAGATCACGGCCAAACCGAAAATTGGATTTTCTTACTGCTTGATTATGAATTCTTACAAAAATGGTACTTAAGAAACGAGAAGCAACTTGAAATATTGTCAAACCAAGTTGTTTTCGGGTAGGAATGGAGTTTGAAGATGGATTTACAGAAGATGCTAAGTGCGTCTGTTTATTTAAATAGAATGATCGATAGCAAGAAACAGTTACACTGGGCTCCTGATTCACGAATTCAAAATGCGTTTGTTGCTTTGGACGTCGAGTTGTCTGAAGTTGCTAATACCTCTGAATGGTTCAAGGTTTGGAAAACTCATCGTGGCAAGCATGATGATGGGAAAAGTCCTGAAGAGACACTACTTTATGAGTATGTGGATGCAATGGATTTCTTTTTGCTAATTTCAAATCTTAAAAATTGGAACCACATTATTTTGAATACCCAACCCGATTTGGATAAGATTTCTGGATATAAGAAGGAACAGAATCTGGATAAACAGTATCTAATAATTAAGCGAATGCTATTTGATAGTTTCTTTAATCGGAGCGAGTCAGCATTTAGCCACTGCTTTAGATTGTTTATCAAGATGGGACTCGTTGATTTTGGCTTTTCTCAAGACCAAATCGAAGCGGCATTTATGGAAAAAAATCAGATTAATCAGCAACGTCAAGATAATAATTATTAAGCATTATGCACTTTCCTTTTTTAATGATGGGAGAGTGCTTTTTTATTTTTAATGTTGTGTTTTTACTGCAAAATACTGTAAGCTCTAATTAAATAAATTAAGGATTCATGAGAGGATGGTTAAAAGTATGAAAGCAATCGTTACCGTAATTGGCCACGATCAAGTTGGTATTGTTGCGCAAGTTTCTGCAAAGTTGGCGGATTTACAGGTAAACATTACTGATATGTCGCAAACTCTATTAGATGGGGAATTTACCATGATGTTAATGGGTGAATGGGATGATAATGATACTTCATTTGAATCCGTTCAAACTGCATTGACTGATTTAGGTCGTCAATTGAAGCTAGATATTAGAATTCAGCGTCGTGAGCTTTTCGATGCGATTCAAAAGTTATAGGAGATTATGATGGAAACAAATCAAATTATTGAAACGATTCAGATGATCTCAGAGGAGAGGCTTGATATTCGAACGATTACCATGGGAATCTCCCTTTTTGATTGTATTGACAGTGACGGTGATACAGCACGGCGAAAAATATATGATAAATTAACATCAAGTGCGAAAGATTTGGTAAAGGTTGCTGACCAAATTGAAGCGGAATACGGGATTCCGATTGTTAATAAAAGAATATCTGTTACCCCAATCGCTTTGATTGCTGCCGCGAGTGGTGATCAAGATTATGTTAAGTATGCCAAAACTATGGATCAAGCTGCTGCTGCAGTTGGCGTGGATTTGATTGGGGGATTCTCCGCATTAGTTCAAAAGGGATATCAAGTGGGAGATTCTCGGCTAATCAAATCATTACCTGAAGCCTTAACTGAGACAACCCGGGTATGTAGTTCGGTAAATGTTGGCTCAACTCGGTCTGGAATCAACATGGATGCGATTGGTCAAATGGGACACATAATTAAAGATATTGCCGCCATTGATGTTCAAAGCTGTATGAGTCTAGTCGTATTCGCCAATGCTGTTGAGGATAACCCATTTATGGCAGGTGCTTTCCATGGTGTAGGAGAAGCTGATAAGGTGATCAACGTTGGGATTAGTGGTCCAGGCGTGGTTAAACGTGCATTAGAGAAGGTTCCGAACGCATCTTTGGATAAAGTTTCAGAAACAATTAAAAAAACGGCATTTAAAGTAACTAGAATGGGTCAATTAGTCGGAAATGTTGCTGC